>JAWOCW010000277.1:0-7279 GCA_046483615.1 Desulfosudaceae bacterium | reverse complement strand
ATCCAGCACCTGGGTTCTGGGTAATCCAGGGCTTGACGTCTCCGTAGCGGTTGCTGGAATCTCCTGCCGCTGCCGCAGAAACAGGTACAGGGCGCTGATACCGAAGGCGATGGCGAAAGCCGCGTAACCGAGAAAACAGGTAATGACATGGGCGATCAGCCAGTTGCTTTGCAGGGCCGGTATCAGAGGCTGAATCTTCTGATCTATCCCCGGTGACAGAGAAGCGTAAGCCAGAACAATAAAAGCCATCAGGATGGCCGGAGCTCCCAGCGCCCGGGTTTTGAACCGGAGTTCCATAACCAGGTAAATCAGGCCGATGGAGAAGGCGAAAAAAACCAGGGACTCGTACATGTTGGCAAACGGCGCGTGCCCCATGCCCAACTGATATGATTCGATCCAGCGGTAAATAATGGCCGCCAGATTACCCGTCACCGCCAGCAGCGTGATCAGGCTGCCGGCCTTATTGATCTGCTCCCGTTTGAAAATCAGCCCGGCCGCGTAACAGACCATGGCCAGGCCGTAGGTGAAGGTTACGATCGATATGATATAAGTGTTGTCCATTTGTTTCCCTTTGTTGTTTTTTCCCAGCCGCCGGGCTAAGAACTGCGGGTTACAGGTCCGGAGCAGATAGCTGCTCCCGGATTTTAGCGGCCTTTTTTCGGGCCCCCGGTTCGTTTTTATTGGCTTTCCATGACACCGTCAGGACGGTTTGTCCTTTTTCATTTTTTGACAGCCGGACGCAGAACCTCTGGTGAGACATAAAAAAGGTCATGTAAATTCCCAGAATAATAAGAATGAAGCTGGCATAGACGATGGGCACGCCGGGGTCTTTTCTTACCTGAAGGCCGGTGTAGTAAGTGCGGTCGAAATCTTTCACGGAAATAACCACGTTGCCGCCGCGCATCTTATCGAACCGGGCGAATCGGATCGGCATGGGAACCATGGTCTTGTGGCCGTCCTTTTCCAGTATGCCGACCAGGGTTTCTCCGATATCATGTTTTTGATCGCGCATCTGGAACAGGTATGAATCCCTTAAGCCGGTCAGGGTAAACTTCCCCAGGTTTTCAGGAATGGTGATGGTCTCCCCCATATCCAGGGTTTTTTCGTAGGTCATGCCGGAGGATTCGCTGGTAAAGGAGAGGTCCACGTTTTTGGCCGAGACGGTTCCATAATTGGATTGGAAAACGCGAATGCCTTTGTATTTCAGGGGGGCATTGACGCGAATATCTTTTGTCAGAACAACCTTGCCATCATCAATAATAGTCAGGGTTGACCGGTAATCTTTGGGCTGACCGGAGGGGTAAAAATCGGCGGTAAAATCCTCGCACCGGATTTCAAAACCGAGCTGACGGGTAGCCGTGGATTGACGCAGGGAAATTGTCTCGGCTGATTCTCCTTCCGGTATGGCGACGTATCCTTCAAACCCGAAAAACGAACCTGTCAGCGACCCGACCAGCAGCAACAGGATGCTCAAATGAACCACGTAAACTCCCAGCCTGGTTTTTCGGCCCTTTTCCGCGAAAAGCAGAAAACCTTCTTCCTGCGGTTCGGTTCGGCTGACGGAAAAATGACGGGACAGCCATTTTTCAAAAGAAGGCCGTAATTCCGCCGGAGGACGGTCGATTATCACCGGTTCCGTGGTGGCGCTTGATTTAAAAGCTCCGGCGGAAAAGGTAACGCTTCCGGGAAAAACGATCGGCAGGACTTTTTTCAGCCGGTCCCAGGAACAGGCCAGGATGTTGATGACCAGGATCAGGATCAGGGCCTGGAACCACAAGGCGTTATACATGTCATACAGGGTCAGGCTGTCGATGATATTGGCCATACTTTCACTGTACCGCATCCGGTAAAAATCCGGGGGGCGGTTCTGAGGAATGACCGTGCCGATGATCGCGGAACCGGCGATGGACAACAGAACGATAATCGTCAATTTGACCGAGATAAGCAGTTGCCAGAAATCGTCCAGCAAACTCCGGTTTGTTTTTCGGGTTGTCATGCCAGGAATCCTTTTATCGCCAGGGGGCTTGGTATATTGATGAACCGGACGGCTTCGCGAAAATTTTTTAATAATTATATCAAAGTTTTGGCCGGGACAGCAAAATGGAAGTATTATTTATTATTTTTACGAAGCCGTCAAACAAAGTTTGATTGTAAATATCAGAACACTTTGTTAAAGATCAATAAAAATATTTGAGAAAAATATTTGAGAAAAGGGAGTTCCGTTTCATGTTGACCCCCGGCTTATACCTTGTTTCCTGTCCCATCGGGAACCAGTTGGACATTACCCTGCGGGCGCTGTCGGTTTTGAAGGAAGTGGACGTAATTGCCGCTGAAGATACCCGTGTGGCGGGTCGTCTGCTGACGGATTACGACATTAAAGCCGGGGGACGCCTGATTTCCTGCCATGAACACAATGAAAATCAGCGCTCCCGTGAGCTGCTCGAGCGGCTCCAAACCGGTCAGACCGTGGCCCTGATTACCGACGCCGGCACGCCCGCGGTGTCTGATCCGGGTTTTCGCCTGGTGCAGGCCGCCATTGACAATCAGATCCGGGTTCTGCCGGTGCCGGGTGTGTCCGCCGCGGTGACCGCTCTTTCAGCCAGTGGACTGCCTTCCGATGCCTTTGTGTTTGCCGGGTTCCTTCCTCGAAAGTCCGGCAAGCGGCAGCAGCGCCTGGAAGAACTGGCCGGTCATAAGGAGACCATTGTTCTTTACGAATCGCCCCGGCGAATCCGGCAGACTCTGGAGGAGGTCCTCCGCTGCTGGGGAGATCGCCGGGCCGTGGTCGGCCGCGAAATGACCAAGACCTATGAAGAATTTCTGCGCGGCCGCCTGAGCGAACTTTTGCCGCTGCTGGCAGAGCGTGACCGCGTCAGGGGAGAAATAACCCTGGTGGTAGCAGGCGCTGACGAGGCTCCCCCGTCTTTTAGCAGCCGGGATATTGAAACCGCCGTCCGCGAGTCTTCGGACAGCACCGCCCGGCTGGCCAAAAAACTGGCGGCCAGCTACGGCGTCAGCCGCCAATGGGTATATGATGAAATCATCCGACTCCGTCAAAGTGAGCCGGACGATCCGGGTTAAACGCTTACCAGCGGCATCTGCCGCGCTTTTTTGCGGTAGCCGAAATTTAAGGAGGCCCGAAAAACCAGGTTCCGCGGGCTTCGCAGGCTTCTTCGCAGGGTTTTACCCATGGCGTAGGTTTTCCGGAAGGCCCGCCAGTAGCCCTGTTGCAATTCTTCGACCGTCATTCCGGCCGGTTGAAAAACGACTTCGCCGGTGTGATAGCGGGCCCAGTCCCGGTTAATTATCCGGCCGGCCTGGTCCATCTCGTCATAAAGCCGTGTGCCGGGAAGAGGCGTCAGAATATGGAACTGGGCGGCATCGAGCTTACTTTCCCGGATAAAGTCCACCGTCCGGTCAAAGACACCGGGATCGTCGTCATCCAGGCCGAAAATAAAACTGCCCAGGATACTGATACCGGCCCGGTGGATTTTTTCGATGGCTTTCCGATAGTACTCCGGGGAATTCCAGGATTTATTCATCCTGGCCAGGTTTTTTTCCGAGAGAGACTCAAATCCGATAAAGGCGTACTTGCCGCCGCTTTTGGCGTACAATGACAATAGTTCTTCATCCCTGGAGATGGTCAGGTCCGTCTGCCCGCCCCAGGCTTTATTCAGGGGAGCCAGGGCGGTGAACAGTTCCCGGGCGTATTTTTTCTGGCCGGCGATATTGTCGTCCACGAAGAAAAACTGCCGGGAGTTGAAGGTTTTTATCTCTTCGATCACTTCCGCCACCGGCCGGGTCCGGAATTTTTTGCCGAAAAAAGCACTTACCGCGCAATATTCGCAATTAAAGGGGCAACCGCGGGTGGCCTGCAGGGTGTTAAAACCGGTCACGTACATTTTTCGGTCAACCAGGTCCCGTCGGGGAAAGGCCATGTTTTTCATGTCGCACAGTTCGGAGCGATAGATCGGTTTCAGCGCGTTGTTTTCAGCATCAGCGATAACCGAAGCCCAGACCGGTTCGGCCTCACCCACGACCACGCTGTCGGCGTGTTCAAGGGCCTCCTCCGGCCGGGCCGAAACATGGAAGCCCCCCATGACCACCGGGACCCCCCGGGCGTTGAAACCATCGGCGATATCATAGGCACTGGGCGCTTCGGCGGTAAAGGCGGTGATGCCGACCAGGTCCGCTTTTTTACTGAAATCCACCGGGGTAACCCGGCTGTCGACAATTTCAACCGTCCAGTGGTCGGGGGTCAGGGCGGCAACCGTGGGCAGACTCAACCGGACCATGCCGGCCTTGCCTTTTTTGGAGACGTGCCCCCAGTATCCCCGGAGATGCTGGGGCAGGATCAGTAATAATTTTTTCATGTAACCTCCTTGTTTGGTGAAGCTTTTATCATTTTATCACAGTATCCGGGCTGATCTGATATCTGATTTTCGGATGAACGCGAATCAACGATTTATCAAGCCAGCCGGCATTTTTTCGCTGTTTTGGAAATTTTTTATTATAAAGGTTGAAAATGATTTAGCAACCGAATAAGTTGCTGGGTGCTGTTGGATTCCCTGAATTTTTTTAACATGAAATTGTCAAGCTTAATGAAACTATCAGGGATATTATCCTTTTCGCAAGGGCCAGAAGGAAGTCCGATGAGAGTTCAGGTGGTTTTAAGATATTTAGGCTTTGTGCTGTTTTTTAACGCCGCGTTTCTTCTGATTGCCGCCATCATTTCGGCCGCGGGCGGAGACAACGCTTTTTATTCACTTATCTTCAGTTTCATTGTCTGCTCCTTGTTGGGCCTGGTCCTGATTTTTTTCGCTCCCCCGGCCTTTGATATTACCAACAATGAAGGCCTGTTTATCGTGGTTTGCAGCTGGCTGCTGTCATGCCTGGTCGGCACTCTGCCGTACATTCTGTGGGGCAGTCCCTTTACTTTTGTAAATGCCTGGTTCGAGAGCGTTTCCGGTTTTACCACCACCGGCGCCTCCATTATTTATAATATTGAGGGCCTGGCACCGGGGCTGCTTTTCTGGCGCTCTGCCACCCACTGGATGGGCGGGGTGGGGATAATCGTTTTTGTGCTGGCGGTGATGCCCTCCATGGGCTCCGCCTCCATGGTGCTTTATCGCAATGAAGTTTCTCCCCTGGTCCAGGAAAGTTTCAACTACCGGACCCAGAAAACCCTGAAGATCTTACTGTATGTCTATATCGGGTTGACGGTACTGGAAACCTTGCTGTTGTTTTTTCAGGGGATGGGGATTTTTGATGCCGTCACGCATTCCTTTGCCACCGTGGCTACCGGTGGATTTTCGACTAAAAACACCAGCGTGGCGCATTTTGCCAGCCTGGGCATAGAGCTGACTCTTATTTGCTTCATGATTCTTTCCGGTATCCATTTCGGCCTTCTGTACCAGGCCATCACCGGCAATCACCATTATCTGCGCGATTCCGCGATTCTTCGTTATTACCTGACGGCGCTTCTGATCGGGGTCTGCCTGGTGGCGGTTAATTTACACGGTACGGTATATGGTCAATGGACGGAAGCTTTTCGTCATGCCGCCTTTCAGGTCGTTTCCATCGGAACCAGTACCGGTTTTGCCAGCGCCGACAGCGCCATCTGGCCAGCCATGGCACAATTAATCATAATCTTTTTTACCCTGCAGTGCGCCTGCTCCGGTTCAACTTCAGGCGGGATCAAGGTTGATCGCGTTATTCTGGCCTGGAAGTCTCTTTTGCGTCGACTGGTCCGGTTGCGCCATCCCCGGGCTATTGAAGTGGTCAAGCTGGATCAGGTCAGTGTCGGCGATGAAGTGGTTGAAACGGCCCTGATTTACATTATTCTTTATCTGGCTGTTTTGCTGTTTTCGGCATTACTCATAACTGGATTCGGAATCGATATCATGACCGCCTTTTCAGGCGCCGCCGCCGCCATGGGCAATGTCGGGCCGGGCTTCGGCGCGGTTGGCTCGATGAGCAACTACAGCCATCTACCCGAAACGGTCAAGCTTATTCTGACGGTTGACATGCTGGTGGGCCGTCTTGAGATTTTTGGCTTGATTCTTTTTGTGACGATTCACCGCTGGAAGTGATCATTCGGTGCGGAGGTTTTGTCCGCAAGCTCAGAACCGGCTGATCCCGGGTCAGGCCGCGGCGCCGCGGCGTTCCATCACCTTGCGGCCGTGGGCGGACAGCACCGATTTTCTAAGACGGATAATTTTCGGGGTGATTTCGATCATCTCATCGTCGCCGATAAACTGAATGGCTTTTTCCAGGGTCATTGGCGGTACCGGCGTCAGGATGACGGCCTCGTCCTTGCCGGAAGCCCGCATGTTGGTCAGGTTTTTGGTCTTGCAGGGATTGACGTTCAGGTCGCTGCCCCGGCTGTGCTCGCCGATAATGACGCCTTCATAGACATCATCTCCGGGACGCACAAACAGCCGGCCCCGGGCCTCCAGGTTGAACAGGGCGAAAGGGACGGCTTTGCCGCCGCGGTCCGAAACCAGGCTGCCGGTGAAGCGTCCCGGAAAATCTCCCCGGTATTTTTCATAGCCGGCAAAAGCGGCGTTCATGATACCGGTACCGTGAGTGTCGGTCAGGAACTCGTCCCGGTAGCCGATCAGAGCCCGGGAGGGAACGGAAAAATCAAGGCGGACGCGGCCGTTGGTCATTGTTTCCATGCGAGTCAGGTAGCCTTTTTTCTGAAGCATTTTTTCGGTGACAATACCGCTGTAGGCTTCTTCGCAATCGATCCGCAGATTTTCGACCGGTTCCAGTTTAAGCCCGTTTTCATGGCGGTAAATAACTCGCGGGCGGCCGACGCAGAGTTCAAAACCTTCCCGGCGCATGGTTTCGATCAAAATTGCCATCTGGAATTCCCCGCGGCCCTTGACGATAAAGCTTTCCTTGTCCGGTGCAACTTCCACCCGCATGGACACGTTCAGGAGGGTCTCCTTGATGAGCCGGGCGTGGATTTTGCTGGCCTGGACCAGTTGACCGTCCCGGCCGGCCAGGGGCGAGGTGTTGTTGGTGAAATTCATGAAGACCGTCGGCTCATCCACCCGGATGCGGGGCAGGGCCTGGGGATTTTCAGCGGTGCAGATGGTATCACCGATGCAGACATCTTCTATGCCGGACAAAACGATGATGTCACCGGCCACCGCTTCGGTCGTCTCCTTCAGCCCCAGGCCGCTGTAAGACTGCAAGCGGGAAACTTTCAAGGGCACCTGCCGGCCGTTTTCGTGGAGGCAGACCAGGTCTTTGCGGGAGGTGATGGAGC
>JAWOCW010000246.1:0-6429 GCA_046483615.1 Desulfosudaceae bacterium | reverse complement strand
TTTTACGAAGCCCTCATTGCATATTGACCGGTTCGATATCATCCCAGTCGAATAACTCCGCCAGCTGTTCCAGCCGGAGAGAACGGTTATGCTCAATCAGGCAGCTCAGGGATAAGGCGCAGGCCTGGCGGCAGAATTTATTGTGAGCGTCATAATTGCCGATACAGCCAAGCTGATCGTCATTGGCCTTGGTGGGGCGGAAATCGTTCAATGGTTACCTCTCTTATATCACCAGCAGGTCCAGCATCGTCTCGTGGAGAATGCCGTTGGTCGCCAGTAGTTCTTTTTTGTCCGGGGTAAAAGGATTGCCGGAAAAATCCGTCACTTTCGCTCCGGCCTCCCGGGCGATGATCAGGCCGGCCGCCGTGTCCCAGGGGTGCAGGTTCTGCTCCCAGAAACCCTCGAAATAACCGCCGGCCACATAACATAAATCCAGGGCCGCTGATCCCAGCCGGCGGACGCCCTGGGCAGCTTCCAGGCATTTCCAGAAACGGGCTTCCAGGACGGGTCGTTGTTCCTTGAAATTATAAGGAAAGCCGGTTACCAGCAAGGCCTGGTCGATCCTTTCGGTGGAAGAGACCGCCATGGGCTGGCCGTTGCGCCGGGCGCCGCCGCCCAGGCTGGCCGTGAATAATTCCCCGGAAACCGGATTCAGGACAATGCCGACGATAACCTCGCCATCCCGGGCCAGGGCGATGGACACGCAAAACAAGCCCAGGCCGTGGGAAAAGTTGGTGGTGCCGTCCAGAGGATCGATGATCCAGCAGAAACGCGAATCGGCCCGACTCTGACCGCTCTCCTCGGCCAGAATATCATGGTCGGGAAAACGTTTGCCGATGGCCGCGATAATGGCCTTTTCCGAGGCCGTGTCCGCCTCGGTGACCAGATCCTTGTCCCCTTTTTCGCGAATCGACAGGGGTTGGCCGAAATATGATTTCAGGATGGCGGCGCTCTCAAAGGCCGCCCCGGTACCGACTTGTTCGGCGTATGCAATATCTATCGTCATAACAGGTTATTTATGCCATTTTGAGCCGCTTTTGTCAAGGGGCCGGACCAGGGGCCGGATCAGGGGCCGGACCAGTCTTCACAAGATCCAGTCTCAAAAGCCCCGGCCCCAAAAGACCCGGGCCTTATTGATGCCGCTGCCAGCCCTTACCTCCCGGAAGCTGATCAAAGTGGTCCTGCAAGGCTTGCGCCAACGGCGGCAGGGTCTGGTGGCGGTTGGCTGAAATGGGAATACCCCCGGTCCGGCGGGCGATTTTCCGGGCCGTGTCCGGGTCGGTCCGATCCTGTTTGTTGAGGGCGTATATGACCGGGGTGTCCTCCAGCCGCAGTTCGGACAATATGGCTTTGACCGAGTCGATTCGTTCCCGGTAGTGTTCGTCGCTGATATCCACCACGTGGATAAACAGGTCGGCGCTTTCCAGCTCCTCCAGGGTGGCTCCGAAGGCGACTTTTAACTCCCGGGGCAGATCCCGGATAAAACCGACCGTGTCGGTAATGATAACCTCCCTGTCCCGGGGAAACTTGAGGCGCCGGCTGGTGGGATCCAGGGTCATGAAGAGACGATTTTCCGCGGCCACTTCGCTGTTGGTCAGCGCGTTAAGCAGGGTGGATTTACCGGCGTTGGTATAACCGATGATGGAAATCACCGGCAGCTCATTCTGCTGCCGGCGGGATTTCTGCTGCCGGCGCTGTTTTTTGACGGCATTCAGGGATTTCTCCAGTTGAGTGATTTTTTCCCGCACCCGCCGCCGGTTTATCTCCAGCTTGGTTTCGCCGGGTCCCCGCCCGCCGATGCCGCCGGTCAGGCGGGACATGGCCGTGTTTTTAGTAGCCAGCCGGGGGAGCAGGTATTTTAACTGGGCGTGCTCCACCTGCAGTTTGCCTTCCCGGGAACGCGCCCGGCGGGCAAAGATATCCAGGATCAACTGGGTCCGGTCAATCACCTTGAGGTCCACCTGGTCGGTAAGGGACCGAATCTGGGAGGGATTTAATTCCTGGTCGAAAATAAGCAGGTTGACCGACTGCTGCAGGGCCAGCACGGCCAGGTCGCCGAGCTTGCCGCGGCCCATAAGCAGCCGGGGGTCCACTTTGCGGCGTTGCTGTCGGACCGTGTCGACCACCTGGATGCCACTGGAAACCGCCAGGGCGGCCAGCTCCTCCAAAGAGGCCTCGGCTTCGGCGCGGGGACGGCTGGAAACGCTGACCAGGATGGCCCGTTCCCGGTCACCACCGGCCTGGCGCAGGACCCCTTCCCGACCCAGCTCATCTTCCAGGGCCGCGATGAGGTCGTCGCAGCCTATGTCCAGCTCGCCCGGAGGCAGGGGCGGCAGGACTTTGTAGGGCGTCTTCTCCGGTCCCTCCGGCAGGACATGGGCTATCTGGACCCGGTATTGACCCTCACCGCTGTCAGCGGTGACCACTGCCATTAAATCCAGTCGCAGCAGGGCCAGGTCGGTCAGGTCGTCAGCGGAGAGCGGTTCCCGGCCGAGGTGGGTGTGAACGCAGCGCAATCCCTTTAAACGGCCGCCGGCCAGGCGGTAGTGGCTGATATCGGGAATAACAATGCGATTGTCATCGCCCACGATAACGTGGCTGACCCGTCCCTGGCGGTCCAGCAGCAGCCCGATCTGGCGTCTGATTTCCAGGGTCAGCTGGTGAAGTTCCCGGGCCACTTCCGGGGATACCGCGAATTCCCGGGCAATCCGGCGGCGGTAAAGATTGTTGAGGCGTCTTACCTGATCCGCTTTCAGGCCGGTGGTGTTGCCATACAGTTTGTTTTTCATGCCATCGGGGGATCAGGCGTCCTCCGCGCCCTCCGGAATCTGCTCGGCAGACAGGTTGTGGAACCGGGTAAAAGAATCCTGAAATTGCAAAAACACCTTGCCGACCGGGCCGTTTCGCTGCTTGCTGATAATGACTTCGGCAATGCCCCGGTTGGGATTGTCTTCTGATTTATTGTAGACCTCGTCCCGGTAGATGAACAGGACCACGTCGGCGTCCTGTTCCAGGGAGCCGGATTCGCGCAGATGCGACAGCATGGGCCGCTTATCCTGGTTCTGTTCCGGGGCCCGGTTCAGCTGGGAGAGCACGATGACGGGCAGGTCCAGCTCCTTGGCCAGCCCTTTGAGTGACCGGGACATTTCCGAGATTTCCAGGTCCCGGCGCTCCCCGGTTTTATAAGCGGTCATCAACTGGAGGTAGTCGATCAGGATGAGGCCGATCTGTTTTTCCTTTTTCATGCGGCGGGCTTTGGCCCGGATCTCCATGGAAGTAAGCCCGGCGGTATCGTCGATGTAAATGGGGGTGTTGTCCAGCACGCTGGCCGCGTCGGTGATTTTGATCCAGTCCTGCTTACTGGCGTGGCCGCTGCGGAGGCTGAAGGCGTTGATGCGGGCCTCCGCCGTCAAGAGGCGCATGGAGAGCTGCTCCTTGGACATTTCCAGGGAAAAAAAAGCCACCGGAATCTGGGCGGAAACCGCCACGTTGCGGGCAATGTTCAGGGCCAGGGCGGTTTTGCCCATGCTGGGCCGGGCCGCCAGGATGATCAGGTCGGAATTCTGAAAGCCGGAGGTAAGATTGTCCAGCCGTTCAAAACCGCTGGGCACGCCGGTGATCCATTTGCCCTGGTTGGCTTCAATGGTGGCGATGTTGGTCTGAATGATCTGGTTGAGTTGATAAAAACTCTGGCCGGTCTTGTCCTCGGCCACCTCGAAAACCGAGCGTTCGGCATAATCAATGACGGCGCCGACGTCAGTGGGGTTTTCAAAACAACGCCGGGTAATCTCGTTGGCCGATTCGATCAGGCGCCGCAGCGAGGATTTGTTTTTGATGATGGTGGCGTAATGGCGGATATCAACGGCATAGGGGGCGGTGTCAACCAGCTCCGTCAAGTAGGCGGCGCCGCCGGCGGCCTCCAGTTTGCCGGTATCCTGCAGGTCATTTTTGACCGTGATCAGGTCGACCGGTTCATTCCGGCTGACCAGGGAGGTTATGGCTTCAAAAATCAGTTGGTGGGCGCCCTTGTAAAAATCGCCCGGCGAAAGCATCTCCAGGGTGTCAAACAGGGCGGACGGGTCGGTATCGATCAGGATGGAACTGATGACCGAGGCTTCAGCGTCAATATTCTGGGGCGGCAGGTGGTGAAGTTTGGTCTCCTGCGCCGGGCGGGCGCCGGATCGGGCCTGAGTCTGGGCGGTTTGCGGCATGGTCCTTTCCCTTTTCGCTAAAAAATTACTCCCAATATTGACGGTACGCCCGGCCGACGTCCCGGCCGCGGTTAAAGGGCCGGTCCGGCAGCATCAACCGCTTTAACCCGGATATTTCATGAAATATTCGGGTTAATCTTCCTGGGCGGTCACCTCCACCGTAATTTCAGGCAGGACGTCTTTATACACGTAAATGGCCACGGGATAGGTGCCGACTTCCTTGATCGGTTCCTTGAGCAAAACCATTTTTTTGCTGACGGAAAGACCTTCTTCCGCCAGGGCGTTAACGATATCCCCGGGCGAAACCGATCCATACAGCTTGCCTTCCGGGCTGACTTTAGCCGAAATACGGCAGGTCTTACCGTCAATAGCCGCGGCCGTTTCTTCCGCTTTTTCTTTTTCTTTGGCGATCTGAATCTCCAGTTTGCGGCGATTCTGTTCCATGACCCGGCGGTTGGCCTCGGTGGCGGCTACGGCCATGTCTTTCGGAAACAGGTAGTTGCGGGCGTAACCGGGTGATACCTTGACTTCTGATCCGGCCAGCCCCAGGGTTTCGATGGTTTCTTTTAAAATTACCTGCATTTTTTGTGCCTCCTGTCTATCAAGCAAACATGTGGTTTTATGGTGAGATCACTTCTCCGGTGGTCCCGGTGGCGGCCCCTGCTCCCCCTGGTCGGGGCTGGTTTTCAGGCGCCTGAAATCGGCCCAGGTATCAAAGAACCCCAGGCTGACCACCAGCAGCAACAGCAGATGCCACACCGCGATAAGAACATAAACAAACACCCGCGGGGCGACCGGCCATTTTTTCTGGTCGAAATAATAGGTCACAATGGCAATCCCCTGAAAAAAATAGATGGTCATCAATATGATCATCAGGTTCAAGCCGATAATTCTGAGTGCCGGCTGCGGTATCAGCAACAGGATGCCGCTGCCGATAACTCCCCAGACCAGGTATTCCGGAGACTGCCATTGGTTAAGGGCGCCGAAATCCGGAAAACCGACCCCCTTTTTTTTGAAAATCGAGCGGGCCCCCAGAAAGGTTATCCAGGTTTCCATCAGGATAAAGGCCGCGCTGATTGCCGGCAGGATGCGGACCAGGTAGTAGCCGATGGTATCCCGGGCCTGTTCGATCAGGCGGACATTTTCTTCCGGCATGCCCATGTCCCGATACAGGGCCAGGGATAATTCCAGGTTTCGGGCGACATAGGTGGTCAGCAGCGCTACCGGGCCGGTTCCCGCCGTCAGGCTGTAAATCATCAGGCCGAAAACTCCGGTCAGCAGAACCAGCCCGCCTGTCAACAAAATGGTCGGCTCCAGCGGCAGGCCTTTTTCCACCAGCTCACACAACACAAAGCCCAGCAGCAGCAGACCGGTAACGAAAACCAGATCCGGCGAAAAGCTCCGGATGACCAGCGTCATTACTCCGGCGGTGACGATCAGGACGATCAGCCCGTTTTTTCGCCCCAGCTTGGCCCGGTAATAAAAAATCGGCAGGGGCAGCGCCAGCAGGCCGACCAGTCCCATTACCGGGAGCCAGACGGAAACAAGAAAAATCAAGCTGGCCACTGCCACGCCCTGCATGATGTCCCGGGATATACCGTTGGGCGCGGCCTGGGTCACGGTATCAGTTCTCCTTGGGTTTTCCGGTCTTGTCCTGTTTCAGGGCAGGAAACGGACCGAACCGGCCTTACCCATTGGGGTTGCCGACATAGGGCAGCAGCGCGATGGTGCGGGCCCGCTTGATCTCACGGGTTAAGAAGCGCTGGTGCCTGGCGCAGGTACCGGAGATACGCCGGGGAATAATCTTGCCCCGTTCGGTCAGAAAGCTTTTCAGGGGTTTGGGGTTCTTGTAGTCAATAACCAGGGTTTTATCCGCGCAGAAACGACAATACTTGCGCCGGTGAAATACCTTTTTTTTCATGGGGTCTCCTGCGGTGCTTCTTATCTTAAAGTAAAAATTATTTGGATTCGTCAGTCTCGTCAGTTGGTTCGGCCGGGGGGTCAGCCGGGGTTTCGGCCGGTGATTCGGCCGGGGCTTCTTCTGCCTCTGGACTTGATTCCAGAGGTTCGGCCGCGGGTTCAGCCGCGAGTTCAGCCGTGGGTTCAGCCGGAGCGGCGGTATTGTCAGCCGCCGCGGCCGGGGTCTCGCTTTCCGCCGGCGGTTTGGCGGCCGCGATGGCCTCTTTCAACTGCACCGGATCGGCGTCCTCTTCCATAA
>JAWOCW010000213.1:0-17283 GCA_046483615.1 Desulfosudaceae bacterium | reverse complement strand
CAAGACCAGCCCCACCCCCATGAAAATAAGCACCACCGTGAAAACCCGTCCTTCGGTGCTGAGGTGCCGGACTTCTCCGAAACCCACGGTGGTAACGGTAATGGTAGTCATGTAAAGAGATTCAAGAAACTGCCACCCTTCCAGCACCATGTAGCCCAGGGTGCCAGCGACCAGAACGAGCAGAGACAGGCAGATGAGAACAAAAAGCTTTTGAAAGGTATGCACCGTCAGACCAGTTATACAGGATTAAAATTATGGGTATGTCTGGCAAAATAGCCCGCCTGCCGGGAAAATTCAAGCGTTTTTTGCGCTTGACGGCCGGCCGCCAACTTGTTATTACCTGAATTTTACTTGAAAATTTAGGGAGGTGTTTATAAACATCGGCTGGAAGCCCTTTTGTAAGCATCTGCCCGGAAGCGCTTTATTGAAACCGGAAGCGCTTTATTTAAAAGGGTCGACAGGTCCGGCTTCTTTGGTTTTTAAACTTTTTATGTCAAATTCAGGTCTTAAGCCCTCCGCCATGGAAAATGAGGATAAACGATACCTTCGCCGCCGCCAGCAGATGGTGGACAACCAGCTTGCCAGCCGCGGCATCACCGATCCGCTGGTGCTGGCCGCCATGCGCGCTGTCCCCCGGCATATGTTCGTCAGCGGGGCACTGCAGGATCAGGCCTACGGAGACCACCCGCTGCCTATCGGCGAGCAGCAGACCATTTCCCAGCCCTATATCGTGGCCGAGATGACCCAGGCTTTGCAACTTGGGGAGGAGGACCGGGTCCTGGAAATCGGTACCGGCTCTGGTTATCAGGCGGCGGTTATCAGTCGGATTGTCGACCGGATTTATACCATTGAGCGTCGGCATTCCCTGTTTTTGCAGTCACGCGCCCTGTTTGACCGGCTGGGGTATTATAATATCGTAACCCGGTATTCCGATGGCGGGCGGGGGTGGCTGGACCAGGCCCCGTTTGACGCCATTATTGTCACCGCCGGCGCGCCCAGGGTTCCCGAAGTTTTAATTGGCCAACTGGCGACGGGAGGCCGGATGGTGGTGCCGGTCGGGGATCAGTCCTCGCAGCAACTGCTCAAGCTGTACAAAGACCAGACCGGTATTCGGACGACCGACCTGGGTGGCTGCCGTTTTGTCAAGCTGGTTGGGGAACATGGCTGGCCTGAGGAGTGAGGATCAGGGCTGATCGTATCCAAAGCGTTCCGCCAGCCTCTTTTCCACGATGGGCGGGACCATGCCGCTGACGTTGCCGCCAAAAGAGGCCGCTTCCTTGATAATCGAGGAACTGGTATAAATCCAGCGCAGCCCGGTCATCAGAAAAACGGTTTGAATGCTGCGGTTTAATCGCCGGTTCATCAAGGCCAGCTGGAATTCATAATCAAAGTCTGACACGGCCCGCATGCCCCGCAATACCGCGGCGGCATTTTTTTGTTCGGCATAATCAATCAAAAGTCCGATAAAATAGTCAGCCTCGGCCTGGTGTACCTTGGCTTCGGCCAGGCTCTGGTCGATCATTTCCAATCGTTCCTCGACGGTAAACAAGGAGTTTTTGGCGGCGTTGTGCAGGACCGCCACGATGATTTTATCAAATATCTGAAGCCCTCGTTTGACTATATCCAGGTGACCATTGGTGATGGGATCAAACGATCCGGGGTAAACAGCAATTTTCATGGAAGAACTCCTTTTGACGTCGCGTTAACGGAAGTTGGCGGTGCCCTTAAAAATGAAAATCAAGGTACCACATATCGCAGAAAGGAAACAATGGTTTCCCCGTATTTTCGTCGATCTGTCTGGTAGAAACAATCCGGAACGTTGCCGGCTGCTTCTTTGGAGCCGTGTTCCAAAATGATAATGGTGTCGGAAGAGATGAAACCGCTTTTTGCCAGAACCAGCAAGGCTTTGCCGGAGATGCCGCTCCGATAGGGAGGATCCATCAAGACCAGGTCAAAAACGGTCGGATCCGGAAGCAGGCCGGACAGGTCCCGGGTGGCGTCCCGGCCCAGGATAAGAGCCTGTTCCTGAACGCCACAGGCGGTTATGTTTTGCCGGACGATATCCCGGGAGGCCCTGCTGCTGTCCACGAAAACCACCCGGCCGGCTCCCCGGCTGAGCGCTTCGATACCCAGCGCCCCGGTTCCGGCAAACAGGTCCAGGACGACCGCCTGATCAATCGCTGCGCCCAGGATGTTGAAAATCGCTTCCCGAACGCGGCCGGCCGTGGGACGAACGGTCAGCCCCCGGGGAGATACCAGCTTTTTTCCTTTAAATCCGCCGCCGATGACCTTCAGGCTCATTTTTCATCCAGGGTTTTGATCTTCTGGTGCAGATAGCTCCGGGTGACTCCGATGGTTTGGGCTGTTTTGGTGATGTTGTTGTCATGCTGACTCAATTTGGTTTTGATAAAGGCTTTTTCAAAGTCGGACCGGGCGCTTTTCAAGTTATCGCTGGCGAACAAGCGTGTTTCCAGCATATCCGGTTCGACCGCTTTTTTCGGGTTATACGGCGCCGGCAGATCGCCGGCTTTGATAATTTCTTTATCCGTCATAATGGTCAGCCGTTCCATGAGGTTTTTCAATTCCCGGACGTTGCCCGGCCAGCTGTAGGCGGAAAGCAGCTCCAGGGCGCCCGGGTCCAGTTTTTTAAGGCCGGTGTTGTTTTGCTGGGACTGCTTTTCCAGGAAAATCTCGGAGAGAATGCCGATGTCTTCGAGGCGTTCCCGCAACGGCGGTACCTTGATGGGAATAACGTTAATCCGGAAATAGAGATCTTCCCGAAAGCGCCCCTGCTCGATTTCTTCGGCCAGGTTTTTGTTGGTGGCCGCGATAACCCGGATATTAACGGAAACGGTGCGGCTGCTGCCAAGACGCTGAAACTTCTGCTCCTGAAGCGCCCGCAGCAGCTTGGCCTGGGTTTTTAAATTCATGTCGGAAATTTCGTCTAAAAAGAGGGTGCCGTTGTTGGCCAGCTCGATTTTTCCGGTTGACTTGGTGGCCGAGTCCTCCACGGCTCCTTTTTCGTGGCCGAACAGGTCGCTGTCAATCAGGTTTTCAGGGATGGCGGCACAGTTGATGTCAATAAATTGTTCCTCCGCCCGTTTACTCAGGGTGTGAATCATTCTGGCCACCATTTCTTTGCCGGTTCCGTTTTCGCCGGTAACGAGTATCCAGGCGTCAGACGGGGCGGCAGCCATAATCTGTTTTTTCAGGGCAAGCACGGCCGGGCTGGTGCCGTCAATGGAGCTTTGCTTCAAGGCTTTTTTGCGCAGATAGCGATTTTCCTCTTCCAGTCTCATGAAGTCCAAGGCCTTGTGAATTTCCACGATGACCTTGTCAATCGAGAGAGGCTTTTCAATAAAGTCAAAAGCTCCGATTTTGGTGGCATTAACAGCCGTTTCAATGGTGCCGTGACCGGTAATGATAATGACCGGCACGTTGGGATGATTTTCCTTGATTTCCTTGAGGGTCTCGATGCCGTCAATTCCCGGCATCCAGATATCCAGCAGGACTATGTCCGGCGATTCAGCCTCCATGGTTTTCAAGGCTTCATAGCCGTTGGCGGCGGTAAAAACCGCGAACCCTTCGTCGGTCAGCAATCCTTTTAAGGACTGCAGAATGGAAGGTTCGTCATCGACCACCAGAACAGACGGAAACATGATATGTTCCTCCTCCTGAATTTAATTAGTTCCCATCCATAAATGGCCTTTTTCCGCGATCTCTACGTCAAACCGCGGGGTTGCCCGCGCGGCGCGCGTCCAGCACGCCTCCGCGCAAACCCTTGTTTTCCTTGACCTCGCGAACAAATTCACATTTCTGGAATAGAACATCTTTGTTGACGTCCTGGTACCTGCAAAGCCAAGAGATACCCCGGTCAGACTGGAATTTCAATGATAAACCTGGTCCCTCGGGGCGCATTGTCGTGTACCGTGATCTTGCCGCCGTGATCCGTAATAATGGAGCTGACAATGGCCAGTCCCAGTCCCATGCCTGTTTTTTTGGTGGAGAAATAAGGCTCAAACAGGTTTCCCTTGGCCTCATCCGGGATGCCCTTACCGGTGTCGGCAAACTCCAGAACGACTTTTCCGGCCGCGGGCTGTTCGGAGACGGTGATGTTGATCTCCCCGGCTCCGGCCATGGCTGAAATGGCGTTGTCGATAAGGTTGATCAGGGCCTGCTTGATCTGCTGTCGATCCAGGTTCAACAGGGGCAGTTTTTCCGGGGCGCTAACCACAAAGTCGATTTGATCATCGTCTTCTGAGTATAAATCAGCGGTTTCCTGGATGATAGGCAGCAGATCACAGGGTTTTGGCTTGGCCATGGGGAATTTGGCAAAGGAAGAAAACTCGTTGACCAGGTTCCGGATCAGGTCCACATATTCCATAATAGTTCGGAGGCATTCGTCAAAGACCGGGTCGTCAACTTGCCGGGTGAATCTGCGTTTGAGTCGCTGGGCGGACAAAGATATCGGCGTTAAAGGGTTTTTAACCTCGTGGGCAATGCGGCGGGCGACTTCCCGCCAGGCGGCCATGCGCTGGGCCCGTTCCAGTTCGGTCAGGTCATCGACCACCAGTACCAACCCCATGTACTGGTTGGTCCGTTCATGACGGAGGGCGTTCAAGTACATTATCAGGCTGCGCGGTCGTCCGTTTATGGTCAGCCGCAGAGGCAGGTTCATGGTGTCTTCTCCGCCGTCCCTGATTCGGGACACGCAATCGCGGGCCAGCTGCAGGTAGTGGCCGCTGAGGACATTGGCGTAATAACGGTTGACTACGTCATGATGCTGCAAAGACAGCATCCTTTCCGCGGATTTGTTAAGGGTGGTAATAAAGCCGTCAGCGTTCAGCGAAATAACCCCGGTGGAGATGTTGTCCAGAACGGTTTCCATGTAGAGGCGCCGTTCTTCCAGCTCGTCTTTCTGGATTTTCAGGATACCGGCTGATTCTTCCAGCTGCTGCCGCCCGGTTCGGAGGTCATCGGTCATTTTATTAAAAGACTGTACCAGCATACCGATTTCATCGTCGGCCAGCTGTTCAATGGTATAGGACAAATCACCGGAGGCGACTTTTTCCAGGCCCTTAGCCAGTTCCATGATCGGGGTGGTAATGGATTTGGCAATGAAAAATCCGAACCAGACGGCGCAGAAGACAACCAGCAGGGCAACCAGGGTCAGGGAAATGAGATAGGTGCCCTGAATGGGGTCTTGCAACATTTTAATCTGCCGGTATTCTTTGTATCCGTGAGAGATGGCCGCCAGGTCGCCGGTCAGGCCCGGCGGAAGGAGGACGGAAATAACCAGAAAAGCGCCGGCTTCCGACCGGGGCGCGCCGTAAGGCACGGAAGTGATGGAACTGACCAGTTCGCCGGAGTCGGTCTCCCGGGTAATGGTAATGGTGTTGGTGTCTTCCGGCGCTTCTTTGCGCAGATTACCGGCGCTGATTTTTTCAAGCGGTTTTGTCTCAAGCTCCGGAGAAATAGCGTAGGTAAGCCGGTCAGCCGAGCTTGAATACACCTCCACCGCGTTTAAATGGAATTCCCGTTGCACAATCTGGATATAACGGGCCAGGTCCTCTTTTTTGGCGGTATCAAGCAGGTTCTGTTTTTTAATCTGGTAAGCGGTTCGTTTCAGAAAAAAGAGGTTGTTGCTTTCGATATGCGTATAAAGGCTTTTGCCTACTTGTAAAGAATGTTCCAGGGCCTGTTCCACGGGGACGTTGAACCAGAACTTGATACTGGTAGTAATAAAGTTCATGGAGAAAAAAAACAGGATAATGGTCGGTACCAGGGTCAGGGTAATAAAGGCCACCACCAGGCGGGTTCGCAGCCGGGCGCCCATGACGTTCTGGCGGCGGTCGTAAAAAAGTTTGACCAGATTGCGGAAAACCAGAAAAATAAGCAGAATTATCAACAGCAGATTGATGTTGATGAGGATGAACATCAAAACCGTGTTGGAGACGGGAATCTGGGTGCCGAAATGGATGACGCGGCTTTCCACGAAAGTCAGGATGGCCACCGTGAACAGGAGGCCAATGATGATAAAGCTTTCCCGCTGCCGGCGCCGCCGCTCCTCCTCGGACAGCCCCGACATGAAAGAGCCCGCTATCTTAAACAGTTTCTTGATCATAGACGGGAGCACTTGAGCCTTTTACGTTGCCGTCCCAATCCGGACTTTTACGCAGCAATCCCGGGTTAATAAGTAAAATAAATCGTGTGCCAGTCCGTCTCTATATCCCAGAAAGAAAGAAAAAACAGTACATAGTGAAGATAAAACGGCAGGGTCATTTTATCCAGCTCCGCCTTGGCCTTGATTTGGTACCTTTCTCCCTTGTTCAGCGCGTCCATCTGGCTCAGGATAAGCCCTTCAATTTTGCACATGTGTTCCCTGGCTTCGGCAAAAGACTTGGTGGTCAGCGGCTGGTCTTTTTCCCAGGATCGGGTGACCGCGTAGGTTTCCTTGATATTGTTATACTGGATAGTGTGATTAACTTCCAGCTCGGTTATTTTTTTGTCCAGCCAGAGGCCCCGGGTCTGCTGGAGCTTGATAATAAAGGAAAAGGTGGCCGGCACCCCGCTTTGCACCGCCTCGGTAATTTTTTCGTTAAAAGCGTTCTCGATTCGGGCGAAAAAAAGAAGTTGGTTCGGAGTGTTGGTTACGATGATGTCCGTCAATCGGGCGTTGGCGGCCCAGGCCAGGGCGCTCTGGGACATCAGAAAGAAAAAGCAGAGTAAAACCACGCTGAATTTTTTAATTCTTACCTTGTTTGTCCCCATGGCGACTAATCCCGTGTTGGCTTTGCGGCCGGGCTGAATCTCGTTTGCCCGGTTCAACCCGGAGTTTTTTCCGGTGGAGTTTTTTCCGGCAAAACCGAACAAAATAGCTGTTTTCCGGCTGAATACCGGTTAATTACTACAGCATACCGCGATATCGGTCTAAAAGGCAAGAGATTTCAGGCGGGTTTCATGACCGTCAGCCTGGTCGTTTAAAAATCCGGTTTCCCAGCATTGTTTATTCTGGAAAATTTTCTGGAGCAACTGGTGGTTAAAGAGATGGCCGGACTTGCGAGCCACGACCCGCCCCCGAACCGGCATGCCCAGCAGGGAAAAATCCCCGATGCAGTCCAGGATTTTGTGCCGGACAAATTCATCGTCATAACGCAGGCCCTCCGGATTAAGCAGGGTTTCTCCGTCAATTACCAGGGTGTTGTCCAGAGAGCCGCCCCGGGCCAGGCCGTGCTGTTTGAGCATTTGGTATTCATGGTAAAAACCGAAAGTTCGCGCCCGGCTGATCTCTTTGGCAAAGGTCGCCTGGTTGATGGTAATATCGCAGGTCTGCTCCCCTATCAAGGGGTTGTCATAGGAAATGGTACAGGCCACGCGGAAAGCCGAGTCCGGGTAAATGGCCACGAATTTGTCCTCCGCGGCCAGCTCAATCGGTTCCTTGATAATAAAAAAACATCGCTGGAGCGGTTGCTCCACAACGCCCGCTTGATTGATCATTTCCACGAAGGGAAAGGCGCTGCCGTCCATGATGGGCAGTTCGTAACCGTCAATCTCAATCACGGCATTGTCGATCCCCATCCCCGCGAAAGCGGCCATGAGATGTTCAATGGTTGATACTATGACGCCGTCTTTTCCCAGGACAGTGGCCAGGCTGGTATCAGTGACCATTTTAAACAGGGCCGGAACACAGGGGGCGTCGCGCAGATCGGTCCGGACGAATTTAATGCCGTGATTCGGCGGGGCGGGTTTGATGGTCAGGTTGATGGCCCGGCCAGAGTGCACGCCAATGCCCGAGCAGGCAACGCTTGCGGCCAATGTTTTCTGTTTGCTCATGGGATATAAAGTTTCCCCTATAAGACCCGGCCTGTTATGGCTTTACCGCCGGGGCGGACGTTTTTTAAGAGATCAAAAACGATGGTTTTGCCTGGCCCGAACAGGCCATGAAAATATAAGATAAGGGCTGTTTTCTTTTACTCTTGCCAGAAAAAGCCTCAACCAAAAGCCTCAACCTGATCGGAAAACAAACAACCACATATTTACGAAACCATCACAAAAAGCTGCTGTGGTTTAACCGGCCTGACTGTAAACCATAAACCACGGATTATGTATTTATAATAGATTGTTCCTGAGCCAATGTCAATGCGCTTTGTTCGGAGCGGCCCCGGCCAAAAAATATAGTTAAAATTTTTTCAAAAGTTTAAGCCGCGAAAAATTATGCAAAATGTCTATACACGCGGGGATATTTATGGTAGCACCTATAGCTGGTTGTTTAGTTTTCGCATGAAAGTAAAACGCGGTTCCAGTAAGGACGGCTGGGTCCGGATGAGCCGGATTTTTTTAAGAAGGAAGAAGCGTGTTAACCAGAATTTTCAGCAGTGCCCTTATCGGCATTGAAGCCTGCCCGGTTGAGGTGGAGGTGGATATTGCCCGGGGTCTGCCGGCCTATACCACCGTTGGTCTGGCGGAGGTGGCCGTCAAGGAAAGTCGTGAACGAGTCAAGGCGGCCATTGTTAATTCCGGGTTCAGGTTCCCGGATGATCGCATTACCGTCAACCTGGCCCCGGCCGGTATCAAAAAAGCCGGAACCGGTTTTGATCTGCCGGTGGCGCTGGGGATTTTATCGGCCTCCGGGGTGATTCCCGCGGAAAAGCTTGACCATTTCATGATAACGGGTGAGCTTTCTCTGGATGGCGGGATCAGGCCGGTCAGCGGGGTGCTGTCCATGGCCATGGCGGCCCGGGAAGGAGGCTGGACCGGAGTCCTCATTCCCGGGGAAAACAGTCGCGAGGCGGCGGTGGTTGATGGACTGAATGTCTATCCCGTTGACAATCTGGCCCAGGCGGTAAATTTTTTCAATGGCCAGACCCGGTTGCAGCCCCATCGGCTGGATTGTCAGGACTTGTTCGCCCGCCAGGGCGGGTTCGTCAATGATTTTTCCGAAGTGGCCGGCCAGGAGCATGCCAAGCGAGCCTTGGAAATCGCCGCGGCAGGCAGTCACAACCTCGTCATGAGCGGCCCGCCCGGAGCCGGCAAAACCATGCTGGCCAAGCGATTGCCAACTATTTTGCCGGATATGACTTTTGAGGAAGCCATTGAAACTACTCGGGTTCATTCCGTGGCTGGTCTGCTTAAGGGCGGTCAGGCCCTGGTGACGCGTCGACCGTTCCGCAGCCCCCATCATACCATTTCCGATGCCGGCCTTATCGGCGGCGGCAGCAACCCCCGGCCCGGCGAGGTTTCCCTGGCTCATAACGGGGTGCTTTTTCTGGATGAATTCCCGGAATTTAAAAAAAGCGTGCTGGAGATGCTGCGGCAGCCGGTAGAAGACAAACAGGTCTCTATTTCACGCGTGGCCATGTCGATCACCTATCCTTCATCATTCATGCTGGTGGCCGCCATGAATCCCTGTCCCTGCGGATATCTGGGTGACTCCCGCCATGAATGCGGTTGCAGTCCCGCCCGGATCCAGCAATACCGGACCAGAATTTCCGGACCCTTGCTGGATCGCATAGACCTGCATCTGTCTGTGCCGGCCATCTCCTACCGGGAGATATCGGCCGATGTGCCGGCCGAGACCTCGGCCACCATCAAGGACCGGGTTGTCGGCGCCCGGTCTCGCCAGGCGCATCGCCTGCGATCAGCCCGGATCCATTGCAACGCCCAGATGAACTCCCGGCAGATCAAGCAGCATTGCCCGGTCAGCCAGGAGGGCGCGCTTCTGCTGGAAACCGCCATAGATCGCATGGGTCTTTCCGCCCGGGCCTACAACCGCATTCTGAAAGTCGCCCGAACTATCGCTGATCTCGACAACCGACCCGATATCGCCGTTGATCACGTTTCCGAGGCCATTCTCTGCCGCGGGCCGGAATGGTCGCGGGCCTGATCTCAAGATTGATCCCGGCGGAGAGCGCATTTTTATTTTGACAAGCACAGATTTTTTCTGGTAAATACAAAATCAGCCAAAAACTCGTGGTCCCATCGTCTAGCGGTTAGGACGCCGGCCTCTCACGCCGGTAACCGGGGTTCGATTCCCCGTGGGATCACCATTCTCCTCAATGCTTGACAAACCGGGAGGATTCTTGCGAAAGCCGCGGTAACGGTCGTTTGTTCGCGTCAATACCTGAGGCTGCCCCCGAAATTTACCCCGAAATTTACCCCGGATTTTACCCGGAATTACGCCGGATTCAGTCTGGAATTATCGCTTTTCGCGATGGCGCCTCTCCCCTCTTCCGGCTTCAGATGGTCTGCTACCGGAGCAAGCGCCGGCCCGGCCGGGGTGGCCTGGTCAGCCTGGCTTTTCGCCGGCCCTGTTTCAGGGAAAAATTGCATGTATCTGGCCCGCCAACAGATTAACCAAAAAACTCATTATTTCATCCGGGAAAGTTTTTTCGACGGCCGGATTATGAGAAGCCGGGATTTGTTTGACCTGGGGCGGGAACCCCAGGCTTATATCATTTATCCCGGCGACGGACCGGCCTTTTATTTTGACGAAGAATTATGTGAAGCCCTGGAGGCCCTCGGGGTCGCGCCTGACAATGACAGGCTGGAGCGGCTTTTCCGGCCTTTTCTGGATCCGGCCATCCGCCGGACCATGGACAAGTTCAGTCGTCCCCCGAGCGGGCGCCAGGCCAGCCTGGCCGAACCGAACAAACGTTGTCAACAGGAACAATTTCAGCTGTTTGACCAGCGGCGCCTCCATTTTCTGAAATTCGGTGAAATGGAGCAGACCGGTCTGGGGCGCCTGCCCCGGAAAATGTTCCGGAAGCTGCTGGATAAGTCACGGGATGAAATCGAGCAGCAGTTTCTGACCATGGAAGAGGTGCTTCAGCCGCCTGAAAAAAAGAATTACGCCTATACCGTTTTTAACGTCAGCCGGCATTTTGAAAGTCCCCTGGCCAGACAATTTCCCCAGGCCCTGGACCAGGAAAAAGTGGATGCCTGTTTTCTGGAGGAGGTCTGTCGTCTCAACAGCGATGCCGGCTTCTGGGCGGACCTTTACCGGGACAAGCGACGGCATCAATACCTGGGCCGTTATGTCTGCTGGTTTTTCGACCATGACTTTGAAGGGGGGCAATATCTGGACGATATGGTCTGGCAGTTCAAGCGGCGGCATCATCATTTTCAGCCGCCGCCACGCCGCCAGATGCCTCTGGGAGCGGCTCTGCGGGTGCTGGAAATTGAAAAAACCGAATTTGATGAAATGACCATCAAAAAACTGACCCGGCAGTACCGTCGTCTGGCCAAGCAATATCATCCTGATCAGGGCGGCCGGCATGAACGATTTATCCAGTTGAACCAGGCTTTTGAAGAGCTGCTGCGGCAACTTGAAGCCGATTCCGGCCAACCTCATTCAGGTCAGACAAAACCAGGCTGAAATATCCGGGCCAGCGACGGTGAGGCGCAGCTCAGGCATTATTGCGCAGGCGCCGGTTGTGCAGGTGCTGCTGCATATTGACCTTAACCCGGCGGGTTTTATTATTCAGCACGGCGTAGCTGTAGCGCAGATTTTTACCCATTAAATTGGGAGAGTTTTTAAGGCTGGAGGGAACTTTTGCCCCGCTGGCGGCCATCTTGCGGATTAAGTTCAGTTCCCGGCCGACGACCCGGTTCCGTCCCTGGCGGAGGGCGTCAAGAAAGGCCACCCGGTCCGGAGCGGTCGGGGCGCAGGTAACGGCTTTGCCCATTTGATGCAGGCTGTGGCCGTCGCTGCCGCCGGTCATGACTTTGCCCAGGTTGAATCCCAGCAGGGCGCTTTTCAGGTTCCACTTTTTCAGGTTGCCGGCATTGATAACTTCCACCCCGTCAACTTTTTCCAGCAGTTCCGCCTGCCTTTCCTCCGGAAACATGGGATTACAGATCCCGGTGTACATGGCGCAATAAGGGTGGGGAAAAACCACCAGGGCGTCATAGCGGGCGGCCCGATCGACAATCTCTTCCATGAACAAAGAGACCGAGGCCATGCGATCCCGTCCCAGGCAGGGCTCGATTTCCCGTTTGAAAAAAAACTCCAGGGCCCGGAATTCATAAAAATAAACCAGGACATGGGCTCCCTGCCGGGAGGTGATTTCGATGCCCGGAATGGAAAGAAGCCGGGGATAACGATTCAGTTCCAGGGCGCCTTCAATGGCGTTGTGATCGGTAATGGCGACGCCGATACCGAGAGCTTCGGCTCTGGCGGCGATATCCCCGGGGCTGTCGGCTCCGTCGGAGTGGTGAGAGTGAAAATGAAGATCAACCATGGTGTTGGACCGGCCCAGATTTTCCAGGTCAGGCGATTCGAATAAAATCCGATTGAACAAGGGGGAGGCAAAAGTGTCGGTATTTTTAAACATGCTGTGGCTTTTTGTTCTGTCTAAGGCTGCGGTTTGATTCTTTCCAGGTGGCTGTTAAGGACCATCCGGTTCCTCTGTCTTCTTTTATTTTATAAATATAACACAATTTTGACGCCTTGGCAAGGGCCGTCTCCCGGCAAAAACCTGTTTGACAGGGCCGGTTAAACTTGCTAAGTATGGTATTATTATTATCAGTGTCAATCCGGAGTTTTATGGAGGGACACCAGGTAAAGCAGCTCCTCCTGTAAACAGGCCGGATCTGAACCGGCTGCCAGAAGTGTTCAAGCGGGTTTCAAAAAAAACGAGCCGGGGTTTTTTGCCGGGCCGATCAAATTTATTTAGTCGTCATAATAATAACAACAAAAAGGGGCCACCATGACAGATAAGATTCTGATTGAAAATCTTTACAAGGTTTTTGGTCCTCATCCCGACACAGCCATGGAAATGCTCAAACAAGGCAAGAGCAAAGAAGAAATCATGGAAAAGACCAAACACGGGGTGGGAGTTGCCGATGCTTCTTTTACCGTCAAAGAGGGTGAGATCCTGGTGGTAATGGGGTTGTCCGGCAGCGGCAAGTCCACCCTGGTGAGGTGCATCAACCGTTTGATAGATCCCACCGCGGGCAGGGTCATTGTAAGCGGGGAGGATGTCACCAGTCTGGATACCGAAGAGCTGCGCCAGTTCCGGCTGAAACATTTCGGCATGGTTTTTCAGAATTTTGCCCTTTTTCCACATCGGACGGTGGTTGATAACGTGGCCTACGGGCTGGAGATTCAGAAGGTCGACCGGGAAGAGCGGATTAAGCGGTCCCAGGACGCCCTGAGCCAGGTCGGCCTGGAAGGGTGGAACGACTCCTATCCCGGACAACTGAGCGGAGGCATGCAGCAGCGGGTCGGTCTGGCCCGGGCCCTGGCCCTGGACGCTGATGTCATGCTCATGGACGAAGCCTTCAGCGCCCTGGATCCCTTGATCCGGAGCGATATGCAGGATGAATTGCTGACGCTTCAGGAAAAGATGCAGAAAACAATCGTGTTCATCAGCCATGATCTGGATGAGGCTCTCAAGCTGGGCGATCGCATCGTGCTGATGAAAGACGGCTATATTGTTCAGACCGGCACGGCCGAGGAAATTCTGATCAATCCCGCCAATGAATATGTGGCCAAGTTTGTCGAGGACGTGGATATGACCAAGGTGATTGTGGCTGAAAATGTCATGATCAAACCCCGGGACATGGCTTATTCTGAAACCGACGGTCCCAAGGCGGCCCTGCGCAAGATGCAGCACAACCAGATTTCCCAGCTTTTTGTCAGAAAAAACAAAAAACTTTACGGCTATATCACCGCTGATGACGCCTCGGAAGCGGCCAAGCGGGGCGATGAAAACCTGGACCGGATCGTCAACACGGACATTGAAACCGTGACCCTGGACACCCCGGCCGTGGATATCATCCCGTTGCTGGCCCGGCTGCCTTATCCGGTTCCGGTAGTCAACGAGGAAAACAAGCTTAAGGGCGTTATTATTAAAGGATCACTTCTGGCCGGTCTTTCAGAAAGGGGGACGGATTAATGGACATATACCGAATACCACTTGGAGAAGCCATTGAAGCGGGCATCAGTTTTTTCGTGGATAATTTCTCATTCGCCACCAAGGCTTTTTCAGAAGTCACCGAAAACGGCATGGACATCATTCAAAATGTAATGATGTTTTTC
This sequence comes from Desulfosudaceae bacterium, assembly GCA_046483615.1. GTDB lineage: Bacteria > Desulfobacterota > Desulfobacteria > Desulfobacterales > Desulfosudaceae > CAYTQK01. The sequence goes on along the minus strand of JAWOCW010000213.1, from coordinate 3,242 downwards.
CCGCCCTGGGCGCTGATTCTGATTTTTACCGCTCTGGCCTGGCTGTTAAGCAAAAGGTGGGGGGTGGCCCTGTTCACGCTCCTTGGCCTGCTGCTGATCTGGAACATGAATTTGTGGGCGCCCACGGTCAGCACCATCGCCCTGATCCTTATTTCGGTGCTGTTTGCCGTTATTATCGGGATTCCCCTGGGCATTCTCTCGGCCTTGAGTGAAATCGCCTACCGGATTATCACGCCTGTTCTGGACGTCATGCAGACCATGCCGGCCTTTGTCTACCTTATCCCGGCTATCCCCTTTTTCGGCCTGGGCAAGGTGGGGGCCATATTTTCCACGGTAATCTTTTCGGTGCCGCCTTGTATCCGGCTGACCAGTCTGGGCATTAAGCAGGTCCCCAAAGAGCTGATCGAAGCGGCCGACGCCTTTGGCAGCTCCAAGGGGCAAAAGCTGTTCAAGGTGCAGCTGCCTATTGCCAAGACCACCATCATGGCGGGTATTAACCAGACGGTCATGCTGGCTTTATCCATGGTCGTCATCGCCTCCATGATCGGCGCCAAAGGCCTGGGTGGTGAAGTATGGAAGGCCATTCAACGCCTGGAGGCCGGCCGGGGGTTTGAGGCCGGCATCGGCATTGTTATCGTGGCCATTATTCTGGACCGGGTCATGCAGCGCATGGCCGGAGGTAAACAACAAGCTGTCTCGTAGCCCCATTGTCGAGCACCTCCCGGAAACGGTTTCCGGGAGCGTCTCCAGGGGATGGATGAAAACATAAACCAGAATTCAGGAGGTGTTTTATGAAGTCTTTTCAATCAATTTTAGTGGCTCTGCTGGTCGGTATCGGTCTGACCCTGGGCCTGGTCGGCAACGCCCCGGCCGCGGACAAGGAGACCGAAATAGTTTACGTGGAGTGGTCCTGCGCCACTGCCTCGGCCAACGTGGTCAAGGCCGTTCTGGAAACCAAGCTGGGATATGATGTCGAGCTGACCTCGGTCAGCGCCGCTGCCATGTGGCAAGCCCTGGCCTCGGGTGACGTGGATGCCACCACCACCGCCTGGCTGCCGACCACCCACGGCCATTATCTGGAGAAGGTGGAGGACGACGTTGTCAACCTGGGCCACAATCTGGTCGGTACCAAGATCGGCCTGGTCGTGCCCACCTATGTCACCATTGATTCCATTGCCCAGCTGGATGAACATGCCGATAAGTTCGACAACCAGATCACCGGCATCGATCCGGGCGCCGGCATTATGTCTAAAACCGAGCAGGTCATCGAAGACTATGACCTGGAGAACATGGAGCTGATGGAAAGCAGTGGCGCCATGATGACGGCTGTTTTGAAAGATAAGATCAAAGACGAGCAATGGGTGGTGGTGACCGGTTGGACCCCGCATTGGAAATTCGGCAAATGGGATCTGAAATACCTGGAAGATCCCAAGAATGTTTACGGCGGAGCCGAATACATCGACACCATCGTCCGTAAGGGACTGCAAGAAGACAAACCCGACTTGTACGCTTTTCTGGATAATTTCCAGTGGGAACCCGAGGATATTCAGACCGTCATGGCCTGGAATCAGAAAGAAGGAACCACGCCCGCTGAAAACGCCCGGAAGTGGATCAAGCAGAATTCCGATAAGGTGGAAGCCTGGTTACCATAATGGCTATGGCCAGGACTGACCGGCGCGGCCGGCAGGGCCGCGCCGGTCAGCCTTTCCGGCGTGCCTCTCATTTAAATAGAGACGAGGCTGGTTTATTGATCTCGTAAAATAAAGAAAGGAAGAATCGTGAAAAAAACAAAAATTGTTTCTGCGTTGCTGATTGTGGCCATGTTCTTCTGTCTGCCGCTGGCGGCCTCGGCGTTTGAGGTCGGACCGTTTTCCATCGGCGGTGCCATGCGGGTAAATTATGTCATTGGTGATTATGTCGATTCAGGCGGAAGCGACAGGCTCGGCCGCTCTTCCCGGTCCGGGAGTGACGGCGGCACCTTTGCCCTGGATACCTTTCGCATTAACGTGGACTTTGAAAAGGACAGCTGGATCGGCAAGGCCGAGTACCGCTTTTATCCCGGCTATGGGCCCAGCAACCATGACGGTTACCATTTTCCCCACACCGGCTGGATGGGCTACAATTTCGACAATGACAGCCAGATCCAGGTCGGCCTCAACCGGGTACCGTTCGGCCCGACCGCCTATGGCATTTCCCAGAGTTTTTTCTTTGATCAGCACTATTACGTCGGTCTCTCCGATGACATGGACCTGGGCGTCAAATACACCCTGCCCCTGGACGGCCTGACCCTGGATTTCGCCTATTATGCTTCGGATGAAGGCAGCCACAACGGCGCCAATTTTTCCACCGACAGCGTGCGCTACTCCTATGACGTGGTCGATGAAACCGACGACGGGTATGAAGAAAGGCACCAGGTCAACCTGCGTGCCATTTACGCCCTGGAAACCGGCGCTGTTAATACCGACCTGGGCGTCTCCCTGCAGTACGGCAACCTGGAAAGCAACGGCGACCAGGATGACGGCGACATGATGGCCGCTTCGGTTCATGCCGTGGCCACCTTCGGTAATTTCAAGCTGGCCCCGCAGCTGACCTGGTATGAGTATGACGTGGACGAGGACCAGCCCCTGGGAACCGACAAGCTGGTGCAAATGGGCGCCTTTGATTTTCCTACCCTGGTGGCGGCCGAAGCCTACATTCCCGCCGTTTCTCTCAGTTACACCCTGAATACACCTCAGGTGGACTGGCTGGATTACGTGGTGCCCTATGTTGAGTACAGCACCATTGAGAAAGCCGAGGATGATTTCAACGACAGTGAAATGTTCGTGGCGGGCGCGGCCTGGGCCAACGGCGGCTGGTACATCTACACCGACCTGGCCTATTCCAACGGCAATGATTTTATAGGTAATGAATCAACCCTGGCGGGTGACCCGGCCTTCAATCCCGCGCCGGGCTGGTCCAGCAACCGTTTGGGCGTCAATCCCGAGCAGGAATGGGAATATCGCTTCAACATCAACTTTGGTTATTACTTCTAATCGTTACCTCTGGAGTAAATCCTGAAAAAAAGGCGGTCCGGCTATTGCCGGGCCGCCTTTTTTTATGGACTGAAAACAGTAACTCCGCGGGCTCCTGCCGGAGCGGCCGGGAAAAGAGGGAAATAAAAACTCGGGTCAGGAAACTTCCAGCATGCGCCGGACCGCCTGCAGGGCGGAGAGACGGATATCTTCCGGCACCCGGATTTCCGG
>JAWOCW010000181.1:0-5254 GCA_046483615.1 Desulfosudaceae bacterium | reverse complement strand
AAAACTTTACGGATTTTAGACAGGATTCTCTCTTTTTTCGAATCCTGGACTCTTTTCGTGTCGGTCATGGTGGCCCTGCTGGCACTGTTTGCCAATGTTATTTTACGTTACGGATTTGATTATTCTTTAGCCTGGTCCGAAGAGTTGATCCGGATTGTGATTGTTTATACCACCCTGATCGGTTGCAGCGCGGCTGTTAAAAACGGTTCCATGATCAAGATCGACGCCCTGGTGCAACTGGTACCGGGAGTGAAAAAGCCGCTGTCCTATTTCAGCAACCTGGTAACCCTGATCTTCGCTGTTATGATGATGTATTACGGCTGGCAGATAGCGGCTCAGCAGAGCCTGAGTCAACAGGCCACTATCATCATGAAGATTCCATATGTGTACGTATTTGCCATGTTGCCGCTGATGGGCGGGTTGATGTTTATCCGGACCTTGCAGGTGGTCTATTTCGATCTGACCGGCAAGGATGTTTTCGGTATTCCCGACGATAATGACACCGCCTCTGGTGACGAAGGTGAGTGAGCCGGTTCCGTCCGGCTTGAAGGCGGTTAAACCACAAGGACAACAACCGCATGGAAATTAGTTACCTGATTGTTCTGCTGATACTGCTGGGAACCATGGCCGCCTACGTGCCGGTGTTCATGTGTCTCTTTTTCACGGCGGTGCTGAGTTTCCTTATCTTTACCGACCTGCCGGTTATGCTGCTGGTGCAGACCATGCTGCGCAGTCTGGATAATTTCGCGCTGGTGGTGGTTTTGTTTTTTATCCTGTGCGGCAATATCATGACTGCCGGATCCATTGTCGATCGGCTGACCAAATTCGCCAACGCCCTGGTCAGCTGGCTGCCGGGCGGCCTGGGCATGGCCGGGGTTCTGGCCTGCGGTCTGTTCGGGGCGATTTCCGGGTCCACCGTGGCCACGGTGGTGGCGCTGGGTTCTTTCATGATCCCGGCTTTGATTGAAAACGGTTATGATGAGTCTTACACCCTGGGCGTAATGACCACTTCCCCCAACCTGGGGGTGATCGTGCCGCCCAGCATCGGCATGATCCTCTACAGCATGATCAGCAACGTTTCCCTGGAAGGGCTTTTTTTAACGGGCTTTGTGCCGTCCTTCCTGATAATGTTCGGCGTCTGCGTTTATACCTACTTTTTTTTCCGGAAAGACAAAACTATCGAACGCAAACCCATTCCCGGTACCAGAGAATTTCTGGCCGTTTTTCGGGAGAGTGTCTGGTCCTTGCTGCTGCCGGTTATTATTTTCGGCGGTATTTTTTCGGGTATGTTTACCGCCAATGAAGCCGCGGTGGTGGCCTGCATCTATGCTTTTTTCGTGGAGCTTTTCATCCATAAAAGCATAAAGCTTTCAGCCGTCAAGCAGATTACTGTCAGTTCGGCCGTTACTTCGGCGACGCTGCTGATCATTGTGGCCGGAGCCACCTGTTTCGGCCGGTACCTGACCCTGGAAAACCTGCCCAATCAGATCACCAGCGCGGTTGTTTCCAGCATTCAGTCGCCGGTCATGTTCCTGCTGCCGATGAACTTGCTGCTTTTAGTCATCGGCATGTTCATGGACATTATCTCGGCCACCCTCATCCTGGGGCCGGTGTTTCTGCCCATGCTGCACGCTTTTGGAATTGATCCCATGCATTTCGGCTTGATTATGACTGTTAATCTTGCTATTGGATATTGCACGCCCCCCATGGGCGTAAGTCTTTATATTACCGGCGCCATCGCGGATCGGGATATTATTTTCGTTTCCAAGGCGGTGATGCCGTTTGTTATAATTCAGCTGATTGTGCTCGGCTTTATAACCTATCTGCCCACGGTTGTTTTATGGCTGCCGCGGGCGCTGGGTTTTCAGGGATAATTTTGGCCAGACAATTTGAATAACGAGTTGAAAAGGAGTGAAAAAATGACAGCAAAACTGATCAAAGGAACGGAAATCCGGGAAGAGATTCTCGAGGAAATTACGGCCGAAGTAAGTGAATTAAAGGAAAAGCACGGCCGGGAACCGGGATTGGTGACCATCCTGGTCGGGGAAAATCCGGCTTCCATGTCTTATGTTACCCTGAAAATCAAGACGGCCCATCGGGTGGGCTTCAAGGAGGTTCAGGATTCCCAGCCGGTGGATATTTCCGAAGCGGATCTGCTGGCCCTGATTGACAAGTATAATAATGATGATTCCATCGACGGCATTCTGGTGCAGCTGCCCCTGCCGGATCATATTGATGACAAGAAAATCCTGAACGCCATTAACCCGGACAAGGATGTGGACGGTTTTCATCCCGTCAATGTCGGCCGGCTGATGATCGGCGGCAATGAAGTCAAATTTCCGCCCTGCACCCCGGCTGGTATTCAGGAGATGATCATTCGCGCCGGCGTGGAAACCAGCGGCGCGGAGGTAGTGGTGGTCGGTCGATCCAATATCGTCGGCAAACCCATCGCCAACATGATGCTTCAGAAAGGCCCCGGCGCCAACTCTACCGTGACGGTGGTGCACACCCGCACCAAGAACATGGAAGATCACTGCCAGCGGGCCGATATCCTGATCGTGGCCGCCGGTGTCCCCGGCCTGGTCAAGCCGGAATGGATCAAACCGGGCGCCTGCGTCATCGATGTCGGCGTCAACCGGGTCGGTGAAAAGCCCAGCAAAAAGGATCCCAACAAGATGGTGGCCATCCTGGAAGGGGACGTGGACTTTGACGCGGCCAAGGAGATTGCCGGTTCCATTACCCCGGTACCCGGCGGAGTCGGCCCCATGACCATTACCATGCTGATGAAAAACACCCTCAATTCCATGAAATTCAAACTGGGATTGATGTAGCTTCATAAACAGGCCCCGGCTTTGTCGTTACCGGTAAAACCGGGGCCTGTTTATGCCTCTGGCGGCCGGAGGGGAAAAGTCAGAAGATCGTTTTTTTGGGTTGACAAAGAGCGGTTAATAAGTAAATATTAACATTTGATGTTACAGCTGAGCGGGAATAACTCAGTGGTAGAGTGCAACCTTGCCAAGGTTGAAGTCGCGGGTTCAAATCCCGTTTCCCGCTCCATTTTTTTTTGGGCGGCATAGCCAAGTGGTAAGGCATCGGTCTGCAAAACCGACATTCACCAGTTCGAATCTGGTTGCCGCCTCCATGATTCTTCTCCCCTCGTCCTGCTTCAGAACCCGGCCATAATTTAAAAGTTTATTGCGAATGTCTTATTATGACGATTGCTGAATCACACCTGCTGATTTGCCTGCAAGCCGCTGTCAGGGCCGGTCGGGCCATCATGTCGGTTTACGAATCCGATTTTACGGTTGAAACCAAATCCGATCAGTCCCCGCTGACGCTGGCTGATAAGCAGGCCCATGACATTATCGTCGCTTTTCTGCAACCGACCGGGATTCCGGTTTTAAGCGAGGAAGGCCGGCAAATTGAATTTAAGACCCGGCAATCCTGGAATCGACTCTGGATTGTCGATCCCCTTGACGGCACCAAGGAGTTTGTCAACCGTAACGGCGAGTTTACGGTCAATATCGCCCTGGTTGAAAACGGCCGTCCGGTGCTGGGGGTTATTTACGTGCCGGTAAAACAGGTTCTTTATTTCGGCGCCGTCGGTATCGGATCCCATAAAACAGATGACAGCCTCTTTCCGGAGGGGGATCTTCCGGCGGGCGGGCCGGCTTCTCTAACGGATATCATGGTCCGGTCGGCCAGGCTGCCCCTGGACCTGCCTTCCCGGCGGGTGCCGGCCATTGTGGGCAGCCGTTCTCACATGACCGAAGAGGTGGAAGATTTTGTCGAAAAAAAACGCGCCGAATACGGCCAGGTAGAGTTCGTCGCGGCCGGCAGTTCCCTGAAAATATGCCTGGTAGCCGAAGGAACCGCCGATATCTATCCCCGCCTGGGCCCCACCATGGAATGGGATATCGCCGCCGGCCAGGCCATCGCCGAAAATGCCGGGGCGAATTTTTATTGCTATGAGACCGGGCAGAAAATGCGTTATAATAGAGCAGATCTGAAAAATCCCTGGTTTGTAGTGGAACGGCCGATCCCGGCGTCAGCCTCTTCCAGCCAGATCCACGCCAAACCGTGAAAAATCCCGGGTAGGGGGTAAAATGCTGTTACCCGTTGTTCTCGCCGGCGGCTCCGGTACCAGGTTGTGGCCCTTGTCCCGACGGTTGTATCCCAAGCAGCTCATGGCCCTCAGCGGCACGGCCACCATGTTGCAAAATACCCTCAGGCGCCTGTCCGGTTTGTCCGAGGTTGACCATCCCATTGTCATCTGCAATGACCATCATCGTTTTATGGTGGCGGAGCAGCTTCGCGCCGATGGGGTGGAAGCAAAAGCCATTATCCTGGAACCGGTTGGTCGGAACACCGCCCCGGCCGTGACGGTAGCTGCTATCCACGCCCTGGAAAAAGATCGGCAGGCGGTGCTGGCGGTGCTGCCCGCGGACCATTTTATTCGTGACCAGAAATCTTTTCAGGCCGCCCTGACAGCCGGCCGGCGACACGCGGCCCGGGACAACTTGATTACTTTCGGAGTTGTGCCGACCGCCCCGGAGATCGGTTACGGGTATATTAAAAAAGGCGACCAGGTTTTGCCTGTCAATGAATCGCCGTCCGAAACGCCGGAAGCCGTGAGGATTGAAGCCTTTGTGGAAAAGCCCGACGCCAAGACAGCCCGGCAATATCTTGAATCCGGACAATATTGCTGGAACAGCGGTATGTTTATGTTCAAGGCCGGGCGACTGCTGACCGAGATGGAACGGCTGGCCCCGGATATCGTCATCGCCTGTCAGGAAGCAGTCAGAAACGGCCGCTCTGACCTTGATTTTTTCAGACTGGAGGAAACAGCTTTCAGCAGGTGTCCTTCTGATTCCCTTGATTATGCTGTTATGGAAAAGACCGACCGCGGCGTCATGATTCCTTTTGAGGCCGGCTGGAACGACCTGGGATCCTGGGAGGCTCTGTGGGATGTGGGCGACAAGGACGATCACCGTAATGTGCTGCTCGGTGACGTGGTTTGTCACGATGTCGGCCGGTCATATCTGCGGGCTGACTCCCGGTTGGTGGCGGCGGTAGGCATTGAAGATCTTATCGTGGTGGAAACCGCGGATTCGGTCCTGGTCGCCCCTCGTGACAGGGCCCAGGACGTCAAACACGTGGTTGACCGGCTGCAGCAAGAGAGTCGGCGTGAAGCCCTTTCTCATAAAACCGATTATCGACCCTGGGGCAGCTGTGAGAGCCTGGTGGTTGATGA
>JAWOCW010000398.1:0-7250 GCA_046483615.1 Desulfosudaceae bacterium | reverse complement strand
AGCGGGGCGGCCGGGTCGGGCGGGCCGGCCAGGACTCGGCCCTGATCCTGGTGGCCGGGGAGAACGCCCTGGACCAGTATTTTATGAGGCATCCCCGGGAATTTCTCAAGCGTCCCCCGGAGGCCGCCGTCATCAATCCCGATAACCGGGTCATCCTGGAAAAGCATCTGCGGTGCGCCGCGGCGGAACTGCCTTTGCGGGAGGGGGAATCGTTCCTTCAGGCGGAGGCTTCGCGGGCGGCGGTCAAGCGCCTGGAAGCCGGCGGTCTGCTGCTGAGAAGCGAAGACGGCGGCAGGCTTTACGCGGCTGAAAAAGCCCCCCACCGCCAGGTCGATCTGCGCGGCGTGGGCGAGTCATACCACGTTGTCTGTTCCGAGACCGGGGAGAACATCGGCACCCTGGACGGCATCCGGGCCTTTCATGACGGTCATCCCGGGGCGGTCTACCTTCACCTGGGCCGGACCTACGTCGTTAAAACACTGGACAGCGATACCCGGACCATCACGGCCGCTCCCGGCAGGCCCCGATATTACACCAAGGTCCGCGCCGACAAAAACACCGAAATCCTGGAAGTTTTGGAAAGGCGGCCGGAGGCCGGCCTGGTGGTGTGTGCCGGCCGCCTCCGGGTCACCGAGCAGATTACCGGTTATGAGAAAAAAATGCTTTACGGCCGCGGTCCCAGAAATGTTCTGCCGCTGGATATGCCGCCCCTGACGTTTGAGACCGAGGGCATCTGGCTGGTGATTCCGGAGAACGCTCGCCAGGCGGCGGAAAGTCAATACCGGCATTTCATGGGCGGCATTCACGCCGTGGAGCACGCCCTGATCGGCGCCCTGCCGTTTTTTGTGCTGTGCGACAGAAACGATCTCGGCGGCATTTCCATCCCTTTTCATCCCCAGGTGGGCGGCGCGGCCATTTTCATCTACGACGGCCTGCCCGGGGGGATCGGCCTCAGCCGCCAGGCCTATGATCGCACCATGGAGATATTGTCCTTCACGGAAAACCTGGTCAAGCGCTGTCCCTGCCGGACGGGCTGCCCCTCCTGCGTTCATTCACCCAAGTGCGGCTCCGGCAACCGGCCCATAGACAAGTCCGCCGCTTTGTTTGTCCTGGACCGGTTGATTCGTCCCGGCCAGGAAGCGGCTCAGCCGCCGCTGCCAGGTCCCGCTATCGCCGCGGAGGTAACCGCCGTGGACGAAGAAGAAAGACCGTCTTCCCGGGCCGATCAGGAAGTCCGTTTCGGCGTATTTGATATTGAAACCCGACGTTCGGCCAGGGAAGTGGGCGGCTGGCACCGGGCCGATCGCATGGGTATAAGCTGCGTCGTGCTGTATGATGCCGCTGATGATCAATACCACGAGTTTCTGGAAGAAGATCTGCCGGATTTTATCGAACACCTGCGACAGCTGGAGCTGGTAATAGGTTTTAACAACAAGCGCTTTGACAATCTCGTCTTGAGCGGCTACAGCGATTTTGATTTTTCTTCCCTGCCCACCCTGGATCTGCTGGAAGCGGTGCATAAAACCCTGGGCTACCGATTGTCTCTGGATAACCTGGCCTCCCATACCCTGGGCGCTGAGAAGACCGCCGACGGCTTGCAGGCCCTGCGATGGTGGCGGGAAGGAAAGATCGATAAAATTATCGCTTATTGCCGCCAGGACGTGGAGTTGACCAGGGATCTTTACCTGTACGGCCGTGAAAACCGGTTTCTGCTGTTTGCCAACAAGGCCCGGCAGAAGGTGCGCGTGCCGGTGGATTGGTAGCCCGGATATTTCACGAGTCGACTCGTTAAATATCCGGGTTAACGGCGCAGCCGCCGGCCTGATGGCCGGGGCAGAGGCGGAGCATGACCGGAGTTATCTGGCCGGCTCCACCAACACGGGTCAAAAAAATTCCAAAAAAGCCCAAAAAAGCCCAAAAAAGCATTGACATTTGATTCCGGGTGCTATAGGCACTAATAGTCAATTCAAGCGAAATTTTATTATTAAACATGGATTTAACTATTAGATTATTATGAAAGCGTCTCTTACCACGGGCGGGTTTTATTTTTTTTATTTCTGGTATTATTTTTATACCTGTCCGCCCGGGGTGCGCTGATACGACAAGCAAATATCAACAGTAAACTCAAGCCGCGGGAGGACAAGAACCCGCGGCTTTTTTCGTTTTTTGGCGCGGGTTCCGGGCCGGTTTACACAATCAAGGAGAAGGAGCAATGACGATTCTGGGCAAGAAAATCAGGATGGAACGGCTGGTAAATCGCAACACCGGGAAAACGGTAATTGTCCCCATGGACCACGGCGTCTCGGTCGGCCCCATTGCCGGGGTGACCAACATTCGTGACGCCATCGGCCTGGTGGCCCGGGGCGGCGCCAACGCCGTGGTGGAGCACAAGGGGCAGGTCAGCAAGGGGCATCGCGGCGAAGGCCGGGATATCGGGCTGATCATTCACCTCTCGGCTTCGACCAACCTGTCGCCAACCCCGCATGCCAAGACCCTGGTTTGCACCGTGGAAGAGGCGGTCAAGCTGGGCGCCGACGGCATTTCCATTCACGTCAACCTCGGCAACGGCGATGAAAAGCAGATGCTGAACGATTTCGGCCGGGTCAGCGCCGAGGCGCGGGAGTGGGGCATGCCCCTGCTGGCCATGGTTTATCCCCGGGGTGAAAAGATCAAGGATGAGTACGACGTTTCGGTGGTGAAGCATGCCGCCCGGGTGGGAGATGAGCTGGGGGCGGACATTGTCAAGGTTTCTTACACCGGCAGCCCGGAGACCTTCCGGGAGGTGGTGGAAGGATGCGCCATCCCGGTGGTTATCGCCGGCGGGGCAAAGATGGATTCCGACCGGGAAATACTGGAAATGGTCCGGGGCGCGGTGGAGGCCGGCGGGGCCGGAGTGTCCATCGGTCGCAACGTCTTTCAGCACGTCCGTCCCGATTTGATGGTAGCGGCCATCTCCGGGGTCGTCAACGAGGGCATTTCCGTGGAAGATGCTTTGAAAAAAATGGATTCATAAAAAGGAGCGGTTATGCGAAAGGTCTGGGTCAAGGTTGATCCCTGGGATAAAAAGATGATTACCACCGCCCTGGAGGGCGGGGCTGACGGGGTGCTGGTGCCGCCGGGTTACGCCGGGACGGTCAAACAGCTCGGAAAAATAGAAACCATCGCCGAGGACGGTGACTGGCGGCTGGGCGAAGACGTCGTTTATTTCCAAATCAATTCCAGCGAGGATGAAGACGAAATTCTGAAACTGTCCCGCGAAAAAATGGTCATCCTGCAATGTCCCGACTGGACGATTATCCCGCTGGAGAACCTGATTGCCAGGGGAGCGGACGTGATCGCCGAGGTGGCCGACGCCGAGGAGGCCAGAACCGCCTTTGGTATTCTGGAAAAGGGCGTCAACCAGATTCTGCTGGCCCCGGCCGATTCGCTGGCCTTAAAAGAGGCGCTGGCGGCGGTCAAGGATTCCGCCGACCAGACTGATCTGCAGGTGGCCACGATTTCAGAAATAACCGCCGTCGGCATGGGCGACCGGGTCTGTGTCGACACCTGTACCGCCATGACCGAGGGGCAGGGCATGCTGGTCGGCAACAGCAGCAGCGCCCTGTTCCTGATTCATTCCGAAAGCGTGGTCAATCCTTATGTTTCGCCCCGCCCGTTTCGGATCAACGCCGGCCCGGTTCACGCCTATACCCGGGTTCCCGGCGGAAAAACCAGGTATCTGTCCGAACTGGCCGCCGGTGACCTCATCTATGTCACCGATTACCAGGGGCGCGCCACGGAGAGCGTGGTGGGCCGTTTGAAAATCGAAAAACGTCCCCTGATGCTGGTAACGGCGGAAGTCGACGGCCGGCAGGTGACCACCATCGTGCAGAACGCGGAGACCATTCGTCTGGTTGATCCCGACGGCAAACCCGTTTCAGTGGTGCGACTGGCCCCGGGTGACCAGGTCCTGGTGGCCGTGGAAGCCGGGGGCCGGCATTTCGGGTACAGGATCGAGGAAACCATTACTGAAAAATAGTCGGGAGAGGTTTATGGCAGACAGGAAAGAACCGATAACAGATCCCCAGATCGATGACTGGCGCCGGTCCATCGACCAGCTCGATGAAAAGCTCCTGCGGGTCCTGAATGAGCGGGTGGAGCTGGCCCGGCGGATCGGCCGGCGCAAGTCGGAAACAGGCTGTCGCATCGTGGACAAGGCCCGGGAAAAATCCATGATTGAGGCCCTGGTGGAGAAAAACCGGGGTGGCCTGGATAATGACATGCTGCGGCGGATTTTCACCGATATTATCGCCGCTTCCCGGCTGGCCCAGGCGGCGCAGACCATATCCTACCTCGGGCCGGAAGCGACTTTTACCCATGCCGCCGCCCGGGAATATTTCGGTGATTTTGATCGTTGTGTCCCTCAGCCAGGCATCAAGGAGGTCTTTGAAGAGGTGGAAAAAGGCAACAGCGATTACGGCGTGGTGCCGGTGGAAAATTCCATCGAGGGAGCCGTTAATCATACCCTGGATCTTTTTCCGGAGTCCAGCCTGCGGATCTGCGCCGAAAAATATCTGGTCATATCACATGACCTCTTGTCGGTATCCGGAAGTATGGCGGATATCGAGAAGGTTTATTCCCATCCCCAGACATTCGCCCAGTGCCGCCATTGGCTGAAGTCGAATCTGCCGGGCGTGGAGCTGATCGAATGCGGCAGCAACGCTCAGGCCGCCGCCCGGGCGTTAGCCTCGTCGGAAGCCGCGGCCATTGCCGGGAGTCAGGCCGGACGCTTTTATGATCTTCAGGTGGTGGCCGCCAGAATCCAGGATTTTGCCAGAAACACCACCCGCTTTCTGATCATCGGCCGGGACAGGGTCGTCAGCACCGGGGATGACAAGACCTCCATCATGTTCGTCACGGCGCATGTTCCGGGAGCTCTTTTTCAGGCCCTGGAGCCTCTTTCCCGGGCCGGCATCAATATGCTCAAACTGGAGTCCCGGCCCGCAAAATATGAAAACTGGAGCTACGTTTTTTTCGTTGATATTGAGGGGCATGCCGAAGATGAACCCGTCAAGGAGGCCATGACCAGAATGAAAGCGGTCTGCCAGTTTGTGAAAGTAATCGGATCATATCCCAGGGCCCGGGAATAAGAAAGGGAAGCGACTATGCGGGTTGATGCCAACACTGATTTGTTCTGCGTTTTTGGCGAGCCGGTGGCGCACAGCAAGAGCCCGGTCATGCACAATGCCGCTTTCGCGGAAACGCGGGTTAACGGGGTTTACGTGGCCCTGGCCGTAAACGATATCGGCGCCGCCATGGCGGCCGTCAGGACGCTGGGTATCAGCGGCGCCAGCGTTACTATCCCGCACAAGGTCTCTATCATGGAGCATTTGGACGAGGTGGATGAGACGGCCCGGAAGATCGGGGCGGTTAATACCGTGATCAATCGGAACGGCCATCTGAGGGGCGTTAACACGGACTGGCAGGGCGCCGCCCGAGCTTTGAGCGAGAAAACGGAAATCAGCGGCAAACAGGTGCTGGTGCTGGGCGCCGGCGGAGCGGCCCGGGCGGTAGCCTATGGTATAGTGGCCGCAGGCGGTCGTCTGCTGATCGCCAACCGGACCGCCTCCAGGGGCGAAAAACTGGCCGAAGAATTCGGCGGCCGGGCGATGTCTATAACCGAAGCCGAATCCCTGGTCGCCGAGGGCGCCATTGATATCCTGATCAATACTACCCCGGTCGGCATGACCCCCAACGAAGACCATGCCCCGCTTTCCGGGACAGGCCTGAAACAGGGCATGACAGTCATGGATATTGTTTATAATCCCCTTGAGACCGGTCTTTTGAAAATGGCCCGGGCGGCCGGGTGTCGGATAGTGGACGGGGCAACCATGTTCGTGTATCAGGGCGCCTGCCAGTTTGAGCTCTGGACCGGTGTCAGGGCGCCCCTTACGGTCATGCGCCGGGTGCTTCTGAATGAATTGGCAACTGATAATTCCAAAAACAGTTAACAGGACATTAATAATATGATTGAAATCAAGCCGGGCCCCATCAAAGATCGATCGGTGTCCGTGCCGGGCTCAAAAAGCTATACCCACCGCACCCTGATCGCGGCCGCCCTGGCCGATGGCAGCTGTGAACTGGACAATTGCCTGGACAGTGAAGATACCCGGTTTACCCGCCAGGCCCTGTCCCAAATGGGGGTGAAACTGGCGGACCAGAACGGTAAAACCCTGGTTTACGGACGGAAAGGAGAGCTGGCCACCCCTGATGAACCCATTTATCTGGGTAATTCCGGCACCTCCATGAGGCTGCTGGCCGGGCTGGCCGCCCTGGGAAAGGGGACCTGTACTCTAACCGGCAATGAGCGGATGTGCCGGCGTCCCCTGGCCGATCTGCTGGCAGCTTTGAATCAGCTGGGATGTGAGGCTCGCAGTACCGGTAACACCGGCTGCCCCCCGGTCCTGATCAACGGCAGCAAAAGCCGCGGCGGGCGGGTTGATTTGAAATGCGATCTCAGCAGTCAGTTTTTGTCGGCCCTGTTGCTGATGGCGCCTTACCTGGAGCGGGGCCTGGAGATTAAAGTGACGGCCGGTCCGGTTTCCAAGCCATATATTGACATGACCGTAGATATCATGAATAATTTCGGAGTGGCGGTCACCCGGGAAGGTTATCGTCGATTTGCCGTTGCCGGCGGCCAGGTTTACCGGCCCGGCAGCTACCGGGTCGAACCGGACGCCTCCCAGGCCGGATATTTCTGGGCGGCCGCGGCCATTACCGGCGCCACGGTGAAGGTGCTCGGTATTGACGCCAAATCACGACAGGGCGACGCGCGCTTTGTGGAGGTGCTGGAAGCCATGGGCTGCCGTGTTTCATCGGAAGCAGACGGCATCGCCGTGACCGGCGGGCCGCTGGTTTCGGTGGAGGTGGACATGTCGGACATGCCCGACATGGTGCCGACCCTGGCAGTGGTAGCGGCTTACGCCCGGGGGGCCACCATTATCCGTAATGTGGCCCATTTAAAAGACAAGGAGAGCGATCGCCTGGCAGTAACGGCCAGCTCTCTTTCAAGTATGGGGATCACGGCGGTCGGCGATAATACCGGCTTGACCATTATCGGCGGCCGTCCTGCCGGAGCTGATATTGATCCCCATGACGATCACCGTATTGCCATGAGTTTCGCGGTGGCGGGACTGGTTACCCCGGGCGTCAGAATCGCGGATGAACAATGCGTGGCCAAGTCATTCCCCGGTTTCTGGGAGGTATTTGAG
>JAWOCW010000059.1:0-12427 GCA_046483615.1 Desulfosudaceae bacterium | reverse complement strand
TTCTTTTGTCAGGGCGTCCGGGTCGGGAGTTTTCATGGTTTTCGCCTTTTGTTCGGCTTGCTGACGGATGCGGTCCGGGTCTGTCAAGGCGGTGGTCGGGGATCGGAAGCCGGGGTTGTCCTTTGGGTCGGTCATACTTTCTCCTCAATATCTGCAAGGCAGACATTTTATTCGGACGTTCTTTATATCTGAGACAGGTATGCTTGACTGATAAGGATTGCGGCTCCCTCCTGGGCTTGTTCGTTAAATGGAAACCCTTTTTTGCTGGTGTTTCTGCTTTTTAATCTTAAAAAAAGTCGCTTTTCTTTTAATACCAGAACCCGGTAATCCAGAAAATATTTTTTGCAAATATCGGCCGCTTCCGCTTATTTTTTCAGCAGCCGCAATCATCGTTTTTCTGGAATCAAGAAAAGCGCCCATAAAAACACTCTTGCAAATAACACCTGGTTGTTTTTTCCCGTGACAGGCCTGGAAGGGCTGTGTTAGATTAGGCGCGTTCAGAATTTTCTGTTTTTCAGATCACAAGATATCATCGGTGACAAAACCGCAACCAGCAGAAAAGGGCTAACATTATCCGGCCGTGGACTCCCTGCCCCCCATACTCACCTTTATCGTTCTCTTTTTTGAAGTTTTAGGCATTATCACGGCCCTGCACGCCATCCTCTTTATCCGGTCGGTCCAGGGCGCCGTGGCCTGGGCAATCTCCCTGGTGACCTTTCCCTGGTTGGCCCTGCCTCTGTACTGGATTTTCGGACGGGATAAGTTCAAGGGATACCGGGAGACCCTGCGGACCGGAAACATTGAAGCCCGTCACCTCAACGAACGCACCAAGAAAAGATTATCCCGGTACACCGCGGATTTGCCCAGGACCGGCGACCCGGCCGAAGAGTTTGACCGGGTATTTACCCACCTGGCGGACATGGATTTTACCACCGGCAATTCCGTCACCCTGCTGATAAACGGCCGGGAAACCTTCGAGACCATGCTCTCCCGGATCGAAGCGGCCAAAAGCTATGTGCTGCTGGAATTTTTCATTGTTCGGGACGACCGGATCGGCCGGCGGTTCCGGGATCTGCTCATTCGCAAAGCCGAACAGCAGGTAAAAATATATTTCCTCTATGATGAGATCGGCTCCCGCCGTCTGAATCATGATTATATCGCTTCCCTTAAAAAGGCCGGGGTGGAAATTCATCCCTTTTTCACCACCCGGGGGCGGCGCAACCGGTTCCAGTTGAATTTCCGCAACCACCGCAAAATTGTCGTCATCGACGGCCGGATCGGTTTTGTGGGCGGCCACAACATCGGGGACGAGTACCTGGATGTCACCCGCAAATACGGCACCTGGCGGGATTCCCACGTCATGGTGGAAGGGCCGGCCGTGCTGGGCATCCAGTTGACCTTCAACGGCGACTGGTTCTGGGCGACGCGGGAAAAACTGGAAATCGAGTGGAATATTCATCCCTCGCCGGCAGATGACATGGCCGTGCTGCCCCTGGCCACTGATCCCGGCCATGTCATGGACACCTGCCTGCTGTTTTTTCTGAACGCTATCCTGGCGGCCAGAAAACGCCTGTGGATTGCCAGTCCTTATTTCGTTCCCAATGACTCCATCATCGAGGCCCTGCAGATAGCCGCCTTAAAAGGCGTGGATGTCCGGATTCTTTTACCCGGCCGGCCGGACAAGAAGATTGCCTACCTGGCCTCGTTCGCCTTCTTCCACCGGCTGTCTTTACCTGACATCAAAATATACCGGTATCAGCCGGGATTCATGCACCAGAAGGTAATGATCATCGACGATGACCGCAGCGTGGTCGGCAGCGCCAATTTTGACAACCGGTCATTTAACCTCAACTTTGAAATGAACATGCTGGTCAGAGACAAATCTTTTACCAGCCAGGTGGAGAAAATGCTGCTGAACGATTTTGAAAAAAGCCGCCTGGTGGTATACCCGGAAAAGGGTAAAAACAACTGGTTCTTCCGGCTGGTCGTGCGGATATGCAGCCTGTTCTCGCCGATTTTGTGACCGCTTTCAATAAAGCAGCAGGAGACTTGATATGAACGAGACCCGATGTTTGAAATGCGGCGGAGCGGTGTTTCTCCGCCGGACCTGACGGACGGCGGTTTTGCGCTGCCGTGACTGCGGCGCCGATTTTCCCGTCAGGGAATACAAGGAGCTGATGGACGAATATCTTGAATGTCAACTGGCCAATGTGCCCTACGACAAACTATAATTTACCGGGCCCGCCGGCGCGACCTGGAAATAACCATCAGCGGGACTGCCGCCGGATGAAATATGACACGGTTTCAGCCAGTCCCCGGGAAAGGTCATAGCGGCACTGCCAGCCCAGCCGTTGGGCGGCCTTGGTGGTATCCGAAAAATTGCGGCGGACATCGCCGATTCTTTCTTCGCCGTTAATAATCCTGATATCAGCCAGGCCGGCCTGGTTCAGCAGCGGCACCAGGGCTTCGGCCAGTTCATTAACGGTGGTTTCCCGGCTGGTGGCGATCTGGAATATCTCCCCGCCGATATCCGGTGCCCGGCTGCTCAGGATAATCGCCCGCACCAGGTCGTCAATGTAAATAAAATCCCGGGTCTGGGCGCCGTCACCGTAGATTTCCAGGGGCCGGCCGGCCATGGCCCGCTTGATGAAACGGGCCACCACGCTGCCCTTGCGGCTGGAGCCGGGGCCGTAAACATTGCCGAATCGTAAGGCCACGGTGTTAACGCCGAAGGTATGAAAATAGGCGGAGCAATAACCTTCCCCGGCCAGCTTCCCGGCACCGTAAGGAGAAACCGGGTGCGGCGCCAGCTCCTCGTGAACGGGCGGCCGGCATTCACCAACCGGCGCCCCGGAAGAAGCGAAGATAAATCGCTTGACGCCCTGCTGCCGGGCCGCTTCCAGCATGTTAAAAGTGCCCCGGACGTTGGTTTCCATATCCATGGCCGGATCATCGACGGACGGGGCCACCCCGGTATTGGCGGCCAAATGCACGATGATATCCACGTCCGCCGCCGCCCGGCGGCAGGTTTCCGGATCCCTGACGTCACCTCTTATCAAGCGGCAGATCCCGTCGGCGTCGGCCGGCGTTTTCACCCCGGCGTCCGGCCTATCTTCGCTGACTTCACCTACAGCCGCCAGGTCATCCCGGGTTCCCACCGCCAGATTGTCCAGGACCCGAATGATCTGACCGCCCTCCCCGAGCAGCCGGGCGATCAGGTTGGTACCGATAAAACCGCAACCGCCGGTGATCAGCCAGCGGGTTCCCGCCGCTGGTTCGTTTTTATTGATGTCCGCCTCTTCTGCCGCTGCCTGACCGGTCATTGATTTCCTGCCTAAAAAAACGCATTATTTCTTATTAATACGGAAACGGCCGAACCATCTCCCGGATACGCCCGGAAGCCACGGCTTCGCTGAACTCTTCGGCCAGTTCCCGACTCTTGTCGGCCACCTTCTCCCAGTAGTCAAAACGATCCTGGTTACGGTTGTGAAAAGTCACAAAATCCTTTCTATCGGGAATTTTACCATAAGGCAAGGTCGCGATAAAGGAAGGACGCGGGGCCACCATGAGCACATTATCCAGGTAGGAGGGATTGGCCCGGCGCCAGGCGATCTTTTTGTCAAACCAGCCGGGGATAACCCGGTCCATGTAATGGGGAAACAGAACCAGGCGGTCCGGGCGGCTGGGAACGGGCAGATTCAGATGATAGTCAATAATACCGCCGTCCCGGTAGGCCCCGGCCGGAGCGCCGGGGATGTCGCGGACTCCGGCCATGACCAGGGGGATGGAACCGGAGGCCAGGATGGCCGGCCGGATATTGGATTTGTTCAGGGCCAGGCCGCGGACCGGGAAATCGTCCGGCTCAATCAGCAATTGACCGTCGCCGGGGTGATGGAAAACCACCCGTTCGAAAAAAACGCGCAGGGTCTTCCTGGAAACAGCGTTGCCCAGGGCCGCCCCGGCCAGGGCGGCCAACTGGGCCGCCCGGCCGCGACGCAGCCAGACCGGGCCGGTCTCGCGAACCGTGATAATGTTAAGGTAAAAAAGGGGATGGTTGAGAATCCTTGCCATGCCCGCCTCGCTGATGACTTCCTCCAGGATATCCCGGGCTACCGCCGAAACTTCCGCCGGGGAGGGCTTGTCCCCGTAGCGCTGCCGGATATAGGCGTTTTTTAAGCGGGCCAGAGCCGGCCGGGGATCGTCGGAAGCAACGGTGGCGAACCGCCAGGTACCGATGGATGAACCGATCAGGCGCAGCGGCTCGGACCGATCCCGGAAAAAATCCCCGAACAGGAAGCGGTCCAGCTCGTACAGAATCAGCCATTTGGGACCACCGGCCGCCCCGGTCACGGCCTGGACCAGCTCCGGCCGCAGCCCCTGCTCTCGCGTTATCGCCCGGGCTTTACGGCCCCCGTATATCACCAGTTTGTCAGCCATATCTCTTTTTCCCGCGTGACCAATTGGTAAAAGTTCCGCTCGCGGCGAGGCTTACAGGAGCATGCCGCCGTCACAGGTTATACAGGTACCGGTGGTAAAAGAAGCCGCGTCCGAGACCAGGTAGAGCACGGCCCCGGCCATTTCTTCCGGCTGGGCCACCCGGTTCATGGGAATATTACTGACCGCGTAATCATAGATCTCCTTGGTGGAGATAATGGCTTCACTGAACTTGGTCTCGGTCAGACCGGGCAGCAGGGCGTTGACGCGGATGTTCTTGGCGGCCAGCTCCTTGGCAAAGGCCTTGGTCAGGCCCACCAGGCCGGCTTTGGTGATGGAGTAAATGCCCTGCATGGGAGCCGGGCTGACGGCGTTGACCGAGGCCACGTTGACGATGGACCCGCCGCCGGTTTCGACCATCAGCCGGGCGGCGTACTGGGTAATGAAAAAGGGGCCTTTCAGATTGACGTCGTTGGTTTTGTCCCAGGCCCACTCCTCGGCGCCCAGCAGATCTCCGAAATAAGGATTGGTGGCGGCATTGTTGACCACGATATCGAGTTTGCCGTAAGTCTTTTTGATGTGAGCGAAAAGCTCCTCCAGCTGCTCCATCCGGCCCACGTTACAGGCCACGGCCTCGGCCGAACCACCGGCCTGCTTGACCTTGTCCACCACGCCCTGCAGGGGTTCGATTTTGCGGCTGATTAAAACCAGGCTGGCCCCGTTTTGCGCCAGGGTTAAAGCGATGGCTTCGCCGATCCCCCGGCTGGCGCCGGTAATCAGAGCCACCCGGCCCTCAAGTGAAAAGTTACTCATGGTCTGCCTCCCGTTGATTGGTTTTCATAAAACTTGACGGCTTCGTAAAAAGCGTCCAACCCCGCCGCGGCGGTATTTTTGCAGAAAGTAACTTGGAAGTTCCTTGGAAGTCCAATATCTTCGTTGCGCTGCATCTCTCGTCATGTCACGTACTGCTAAGTACGCTCCATTCCTCGAGATTTGCGACGCCCCGCTTGTCAGCTGATCTTGAACTTTTTACTTTGCCGTCCAAAATCGACTTTTTACGAGACCATCAAACTTACGCGGCTTGTTTTTCATTACGGTTTCAGATTCCGGCGCAGGCGGCAAAATTGTCGCCCAGCAGTTTTTGCTGGACAGCCTCATCCGGAAACAATTCCTCAATCCGGTTTTTAATAAAGTTCATATCAAAGGTGTCCGCCTCATCACAAAACCCGAAGGGCCCGTCCGTGCCG
The DNA here is from genome assembly GCA_046483615.1 of Desulfosudaceae bacterium. Lineage (GTDB taxonomy): Bacteria > Desulfobacterota > Desulfobacteria > Desulfobacterales > Desulfosudaceae > CAYTQK01. The sequence continues at coordinate 6,746 of JAWOCW010000059.1, read as the reverse complement.
AAGAGACAGCGCTCCGGACCCAGGGCCCGGACCACCTGGCGGGTGATCTCTTGGTTGACGTAACTGCTCTGGGATAAATCCACCAGGACATTTTCATCCCGGGCGATCAGCTCCCAGGTGTCGGCGTATTCGGGAAATCCGGCGTGGGCCAGGATAAGAGTAAGGCCGGGCACCTGTTCCAGCAGCGGGAAAAAATTACCGTGAGCGCCGAAACCGGCGTGAATCAGCAGGGGCATCCCGACCCGGGCGGCCTTGCGGGCCACCGGCACCAGCTCCACCGGGGCGTAACGATGCCAGTAGGGATGGGCTTTGACCCCGATCGCTCCGGAATGATTCCACCACTTGTCAAAAACATCGACCGGATCATTGTCCCCGCGGGGATTGACGAATATCCAGCCCAGGAAACGATCGGGATGAGCGTCCACCGCCTCAAACACCGGGCCGTTATCCGGATCACGGTAAATGGTAAAGGTGCCGCCCGGCATCTTGATATTCCCCTCCCGGGTAAACCGGGAGGCGGCCAGCCGGGCCGCCCAGCGCAAAGAGCGCCGGGTCAGCAGAAACTGAAGCGCCCGGACAAGACGCGGGGACGGTTCCGGAAAAGGATCCACCATGGCCGCCATCAGGGCGGTCTGGTCGATACCGCTTTGATCCATCTTGGCCAGCAGGTTTTCCCGCGGCAAGAGGCGTTCATCCAGATGAAAATGGCAGTCAATAATCATGTTACCTCCCCCCTTCTAACCCGAATATTCCGGGCTAAAACTCCGGTGACTCCATGGCCCGCAGGGCCACTCTTTCCAACACTTCCACCGCCGCGATAAGCATGCCGAAACGTTCGTCTTTGGTCTGTCCGTGATAAAAACGGTAATAAATCTGCTGGGCGATTACCGCCAGCCGAAAGGTACCAAAAACATAATAAAAATTAAATCCGCCCGGCAAGGACAGACCGGTTTTGGCCAAATAGGTATCCACCACTTCCTTCCGGGTCATCATGCCCGGATAGCCGGTCGGCAGCATGCGGATCATCTGCTGCTCTTCGGGATCATCTTTTTCCACCCAGTACCCCAGCGAAGAGCCCAGGTCCATCAGGGGATCGCCCACGGTGGTCATTTCCCAGTCAAACAGGCCGATGATCTCCAGGGGATTGTCCGGATTCAGAACCAGGTTGTCAAATTTAAAATCATTGTGAATGACGCAGGGCCGGTCCACTTCACCGGGCATGTTGACCCGCAGCCATTCCATGACAGCCTCGAAATCCGGCGCGTCATCCGTCCTGGCATCGCGATAGCGCCCGCTCCAGCCCTCCACCTGGCGGCGGACGTATCCTTCGGGTTTGCCGAAATCCCCCAGCCCGACGCCGTGATAGTCAACGGCGTGCAGTTGACAGAGCACGTCAATGGCGTTTTCACACAACTGCCTGGTCTGATCCGGCGTCAGCTCGAGACCTTCGGGAAAATCCTTGCGCAGAATAATGCCGCGGATGGATTTCATGACATAAAAATCACATCCCATCACCTCGTGATCGTCACAGAAAACCAGCGGCTCCGGGCAATAGGGAAAAACCGGATGCAGGGCGCTCAAGACGCGATATTCCCGGGACATATCATGGGCGGTTCTGGCTTTCTTTCCGAAAGGAGGACGGCGCAGCACCATCTCCCGGTCCCCCACCCGGACAAGATAGGTCAAATTGGAAAATCCACTGGGAAACTGCTTGATGACGATCTCGCCTTCAAGACCGGGGATGTTATCCTTGAGATAAGCAGCCACCTTGTCCGTATCCAGAGCCTCGCCTTCCCGAACATCCCGGGGAGTGTCCACAAAATCCATGTTCAACCTCATAACTCAGGTTATGTTTTTAAATATTTTTCTATAAGACCAGCCACAAAAGCGGCGTAATCGTCCACCGTTACCTTCCGGCCCCGGTATTTCCAGCGTTTCAGATACCAGTCCTGGAGCAGGGCCTTGATGGAGGCGGCGGTCAGAACCGGATCCACCGCGGTAAAACAGCCCTGTTCCATGCCCTGGGAGATAATATCGGTAAACAGTTGTTCGGTGTTCAGCTCGCTGGCGATGGCCTTTTTCCGCTCTTTTTTATCTAAATTCTTGGTCTCCATGTAAAAAAAATAGAACCAGGGCTGCATGATTTCACTTAAATACAGATGGGTTCTGATGGCGATACCAAGCTGCTCCTCGGGACCACGCCCGGCCTTGATTTCCGTGTAGAGCATTTCACCGGAAACCCGGGCGCCGTGTTCCTGGATAATGCCCAGCAATTGCTCCTTGCCGGAAAAATAAGAATACAACGCCCCCAGGCTTAAATCGGTCTCCCGGGCCAGGTCCCGCAGGCTCATGGCATGGAACCCCTTTTGATTACTCAGCTTCAGGGTGGCATTATAGATGTTGACCAGGTTTTTAACAACCACCGCCTCTTTTTTGACCTTGATCTGGTGACGGTTTTCGTAAAAAATGTCCCGGCAGATATCTTCCACCGACAGCCTCACCCGGTCTGAGAATTCCGCGAACGTCATGCCGGTTATTTATCCTTTTCGTAATCCCTTAAAATACGCTTGGCCACCGACATCTTGTGGACCTCGTCCGCCCCGTCGTAGATGCGGGCGGCCCGTTCGTGGCGGTAGAAAAAGGCCAGGATGGTGTCGTCGGTCATGCCCAGCCCGCCGTGCACCTGCAGGGCCCGGTCGATCACCCGCTGCATGGTGTTGGCCACCACGAACTTGATAAAGGAAACATCGTAGCGGGCCTCTTTCTGCCCGTAATTATCGATCTTCCAGGCGGCGTGCAGGGTCATCAGGCGGGCGGCCTGGATCTCCGCGGCCGATTCCGCCACCCACTGGCGGATGATCTGGCGGGTGGCCAGAGTGCGGCCGTCGGGAAGAATCATTCTCTCGTTGGCCCGGCGGCACATCATGTCAAAACAACGCTTGCAGATACCCAGCCAACGCATGCAGTGATGAATCCGGCCCGGCCCCAGGCGCTCCTGGGCGATGACAAAACCGTGGCCTTCCGGTCCCAGCAGATTTTCTTGGGGAACCCGGCAGGACTGATAGAGAATCTCGGCGTGGCTGGCGTAATCACTGCCCTTTTCCCCCATGACCGGCAGATTGCGGACCAGGTTGAAGCCGGGGGTGTCGGTAGGCACGATGATCATGCTGGCCCGGAGATAGACCGGCGCGTCCGGGTTGGTCACGGCCATGACAATGGCGAACTCCGAGCCCTCGGCGGCGGTGGTATACCACTTGTGGCCGTTGATGACATAATCATCCCCGTCTTTTTCGGCGGTGGTATCCAGCAGAACCGGATTTGATCCGGGCAGATCCACTTCGGTCATGGAAAAACAGCTCCGGATATCACCGTTAACCAGAGGCATGAGGTATTTTTCCTTCTGGGCCTCGCTGCCGTGCAGATGCAGAATCTCGATATTGCCGGCGTCGGGCGCCTGGCACCCGAACACGTAATGGCCCAGGGGACAGCCGCCGAGAGCTTCGGAAACCAGACCGTGCTCGGTCAGGGTAAGCCCCATGCCGCCCAGTTCCCGGGGGATCTGCGGCCCCCACAGCTCCATTTTCTTGACCATGTCCCGCTTTTCCTTGAGCACCGGCACCATTTCGGCAAAATCATGATTGACGAATTCCTGCTCCAGCGGCTCCAGTTCCTTTTCGACAAACTCGCTGATCATCTCCAGGATGGTCTTCATCCGATCAGAAATTTCAAAATCCATGGTATGGTAACCTCCATTTAGTTAGGTATGGTTATTTGTAGGTGACCAGATCGCCACCCGGCCCGGCTTCTCTCAGCCAGGGATATTCATTGAAGGAAGCCAGCATCAACTGCTCCGGGGTGCATTTAAACCTGGTCAGGGAACAATTGACGATCTGCCAGTTGAGCCTCATGGCCATGACGTCGGACAGGCCCAGGGCCTTCTGAGCCGCCACCGCCAGGGGGCCGCCCGAGGTAAACACGGCCACCTGCCGGCCCCGGCCGTCTCGCGCCATTATCTTGTCCAGCCCGCGATTGACCCGGTCCACGAAGGATGGCCAGCTCATCAGGTCCGCCGGGGGATAATCGCCGGTTACCCAGCGCAGCGCGGCCGCCTCAAAAATCCGTTTAAAAGCCGCCCCGTCGGTGAACATGCGGGAAACGTCCCGGTTCATGTCGTGGTCGTTTTCGACCAGAAGCGGAACAATGGTGGACAGGACGGCCCCGAAATCATATTCGGCCATTTCCGGGATCTCCTCCACCTCAATGGAGTCCCCGCCCTGTTGGCGATAAAAATCCAGCAAAGGCCGGGCTGTCTGGCGGTGACGAACCTGGGGACCGACATAAATCTTGTCAAAAACAAAATCATGCTCCTCCAGGTAAGCCGCCAGCCGCTCAGACTCTCGTTCTTCGGTTTCCGACAGGGCGTCGTAGTCTTCCTTGCCAAAGGAGGCCTGACCGTGTCGTATGAAATAAAGGGTGCTCATAAAGCTTCCCGGATCAATTAAGTTTGACGGCTTCGTAAAAAGTCCAATTGCCGCAAGGCGGCCGGCTTCGTTGCAGCGTTTTTCTCGTCATGTCACGTACTGCTAAGTACGCTGCATTCCTCGAAAAACTCTGCGCCTTGATCTTGAACTTTTTACTTTGCCGTCCCAATTTGGACTTTTTACGAAAACATCAAGTTTGATTTAAAATATGGAAACAGAAGCCCCGCCCTGACCCCTTCATAAAATATAAGGGTTAAAGGGGCCCCTGCCTGATTTACTCTTTTTGTAAACCTACAGCACGCTGCGACCCGTGTCAAGAAAAATAACGAACGTTCGTTTTTTTATTGGACCACTGGCCTGTTTCCTGCTATCATCAAAATTGATGGCTTCATAAAAAACGATAGATGTTGTCGGACCATCGTGAGTCCGCAAAGGAAAAGGAAGCGGCATGAAAATTCTAGTATGCGTCAAGCAGGTCCTTGACATGGACGACGAGCTGACCATCCGTGAGGACGGACGCTGGGTGGCGGAAGACAATGACACCGACCGGCACCTCAACTATTACGACACCTTTGCCCTGGAAGAAGCCGTCCGGATCAAGGAAAACCTGGCTGACGTCACCATCGAGGCCATGTCCCTGGGACCTGACCGGGTCGAGCCCACCCTGCGGCAGGCCCTGGCCCTGGGCGCGGATCAGGCCATTCACCTGCGAACGGAAACAGATGAAATACTGACCGCCGGGACCGTCGCCGCCCTGCTGGCCGCTGTGGCCGGATCCCGGGGGTACGACCTCATCCTGACCGGCGTCATGTCCGAAGATATGATGCAGCGCCTGACCGGCCCCATGCTGGCCGCCGGCTGCGGCCTGCCCTGCGCGGCCTCGGTGGTGGCGGCCCGGCTTGATCCGGCGGCAGGAACGGTGCAGGCGGACTGCGAACTGGAAGGCGGCCTCCGGGAAAGAGTCCGGCTGCCCCTGCCGGCCCTGCTGACCATCCAGTCCGGCATCAACCGGCCCCGCTACGCCTCCCTGTCCAACCGCCTCCGGGCCAAATCCCAGGCCATTGAACAGGTCGCGGCGGCCGAACTGCCGGCTCCGCCCCGCGTCGGTCAACGACTCCGCCGGGTTTACCTCCCGGAGAAAACCGCCACCGGCCTGTTTTTAGAAGGGACTCCCCGGGAAAAAGCGGAAACCCTGCTTAACCTGCTGCATGAAAAATCTATTCTGTGAGGATAATCAAAAAACCATGACAACCGATATCCTGCTGATTACCGAGACCGTGGACAACAATATTACCGGCACCAGCCTGGAACTGGCCGGCCTGGCCGAAGCGCTGCAAGCCGCGGCCGGGGCCGGCCGGGCCGTGTTCCTGGCGGCCGGCGGCGATAACCGGGAAAAGGCCGAAAAGCTGGCCGGCCGGACCGGCCTGGAGGTCTGCCTGCTGGAAGCCCCGGAGCCGCCTCTTCCCAATCCCGAGAGCCTGGCCACGGCCGTGATCCGGATGGCCCGGGAAACCGGCTGTCGTTTTATCTGCTTTCCGCACACCTCCTCCGGATGCCAGGCCGCCGCCAAAACAGCCGTGGCCCTGTCCGCCCCCTGCGTGGCCGGGGTGGACCAGGTTGCTTATGAAGCCGACGATGAAGCCGGGAAAATGATCTGGCGCAGCGCCCTGTTTAACGGTAAAATCGCCCTGGAAACCGCCACCAGCCAGACCCCCCTGGTGATAACGGTCCTGCCCGGGGCCTTTGCGTATGACCCGGCTGAGCGGGACCAGCCCACCGCCGGCAAGCTGACAACCGGACCAGCCCTGGAAGAAACGCCCGCTTACCGCCCCCTGGAACTGACCCGGGCGGTTGAAACCGATACCGCCATCGACCAGGCGGACATCCTGGTGGCGGCCGGTCGCGGCCTCGGCGAGGCCGACAACCTGGCCCTGGTGGAGGACCTGGCCCGTCTGCTGCCCAACGCGGCGGTGGCGGCCTCCCGGCCCCTGTGCGACCTGAACTGGCTGCCCTACTCCCGGCAGGTCGGCGCCACCGGCAAAACCGTGTCTCCCAGGCTGTACCTGGCCTGCGGCATTTCCGGCGCCCAGCAGCATGTTTACGGCATGAAGGATTCGCAATGGATCGTGGCCATCAACACCGACCCCCGGGCGGCCATATTCAGCGTGGCCGATTATTGCGTCGTGGAAGACGTGACTACTTTTTTGCCCCTGCTAACGGAAATTTACCAAAACCAGAAATGACGGCAAAGTAAAAAGTCCAATA
>JAWOCW010000026.1:0-6750 GCA_046483615.1 Desulfosudaceae bacterium | reverse complement strand
GATCAGTACACCTTCACGGTGGTGCCGCCGTTCGGCGAGGAAACCGTAACCGTCTACGCCTCCACGAGTCCCCTGGGGGAGGTCAACCGCCACGCCCGCGGACCGGTCTACCTGCTGGAAAACAGCTCTGAGCAGGTGGCCAGCCGGACCCGGGGCATCCAGATCGACTCGACGGCCGCCGGCCAGTCCGGCAGCGCGGAGACGGCCGAGTTTTACGAGACCTCGCTGACCGTTCGCACCACCTCCCCCGCGCAATGAGCCGGTACCCGGAGGGTGGCGGATATTTCCCGAAACACGGGCAAGGAATACGCGCATGAACGTTTCCCTCGGAAACAGCGCCCGGTATCTGCTGGCCGGTGCGCTGCTGTTGTTGGCCGGTTGCAACGGCTGCGGTGAAAAAACAAAGTCGGCAAGCTATTTCCCCGAATCTTCTCTCCAGGCCGTCACGGCTTCCCGGGCCATCCAAATCGACCGGGCCGGGCCATCGGCTCCGGAAATATTCGTGCAGATGGGACATAGCTTGCCGACTTTGTTTTTTCACCGCAGCCGTTGCAACCTGCCAACAACAGCAGCACACCGGCCAGCAGATACCTGGCGCTGTTTCCGAGGGAAACGTTCATGCGCGTATTCCTTGTCCGTGTTTCGGGAAATATCCGCCACCCTCCGGGTACCGGCTCATTGCGCGGCCGGGGTGGTGCGAACGGTCAGCGATGTCTCGTAAAACTCGGCCGTCTCCGCGCTGCCGGACTGGCCGGCGGTCGTCGAGTCGATCTGGATGCCCCGGGTCCGGCTGGCCACCTGCTCAGAGCTGCTTTCCAGCAGGTAGACCGGCCCCCGGGTTCGGCGGCTGACCTCCCCCAGGGGACTGGTGGAGGCGTAGACGGTTACGGTTTCCTCGCCGAACGGCGGCACCACCGTGAAGGTGTACTGATCCTTGCCCGAGGGCAGCCGGTAGATGGTGCCGCCCTGGAAATAGGTCTCCTGGCGATAGGGGTTGGGCAGGATCTGAAGGAGGTTGCCCTGGCTGTCTTTATAGACCACCCGGGCGAAAAAGGGCTTGTTGCCTTTCAGGAAAAAGGAAAACTGCTCCCCGGCCCGGTAGGACTGGTCCGGGCTGGTCAGGCGGACGGTAAGAGGAGCGGTGGGGTCGTCGGCCCAGGCCGGGGCCCCCTCCGACTGCCTGGACGATCCGCCGGAGATGGCCGCCAGGTCCGGCGTCACCTCGGCCTTGACCTTCACCCGGAAACTTTCTCCCATGCGGGGATCGTCCACCCAGCCGCTCTCCAGCTCCTCCAGGATGGTCACCACCGCCTCGGCGCAGGCCCGCACCAGGTCCTTTTTCAAGGTGAAATCTTCCACCTCCGAAGAACTCTGGATATAGGTGGCGGCTTTTTCGGCGGCATCCCGCCTGGCCAGAGCCCGGGCCTCGTCCATGGCCTGGTCGCGGGTCTTGTCATTGCCCAGGGCGGCCAGGCCCTGGCCGGTGGTAATGATGGAGTTGCCGGCCCCGGCAAGGCTGGCTGAAAAAAGACAAAGAAAAATGATCACGGCCGTGAGCGGCAGGAGCCTGTCAACGGCCGGATGAACCAGGGCTGATTTTTTCATCATCGTCTTTTCGTCCTGATTTGTTCGTGGCGGTTTCAGGAAAATTGTTTCAAATACAATTATACCACATCCGCCCCTATCCTCATCATAAAGAAGATAAAAACACGATTTTCTCCCCTCTCACCCGGCTTCCGCTCTTTTAAAATTCGCCCGGCAGGTTGCCATTTCCGGACACAGAATCAGCCCCAGATAACGGTCAGGTCATGGCCATCATCTTTTTTGGTGATATCCGATCGCACCTGCTGACTGCCGGCAATAACGGCCAGTTCATACAGAATTCCCAGCAGCGAATGATTGATCACCTCTTCAATTTCCTGGCCGCGGATAGAAGGATCGGCCACGGAATGAAGGGTGATGCGATTCTCCCCCCTTTCCACCTGGTTTTTTTCCGAATCCTGGTAATCGGTACTGAAAAACGACTGCCGCCGTTTGACAAACCGTTCAATGGTGGTGGCCGGATCTCCGGGCGCGACCAGGTTCTTGTAAATCTCGACCATGTTATGGGCCGTCAGCTGCCCGTAGGCAAAGCAGGCCTCCAGGCTGGACTGGCCGATTACCTTATAAACCGCCATGGACAGGCGATAGAAAAAATCCTCCGGATACCAGGAAGAAGTCAGGACTTCCCCGTTGACCAGGTCCATGTCTTCTGCTGTCAGATATTCATCCCAGTTTCTGTCTTTTTCCGCCCGGACCTGTTTGACAAGATCAATCAGAATGGTACCTTTGACCTGAACACTCATAATACCTCGCATCTCTGAAAAAAATTTAAATTTTCCGCCGGAAACGCGTCCCGGCCGGACCGGAACATCCCCCCGGAACATCCCTCTGGAACATCCCTCTGGACTCCTTGTTTGTTGAAAGGAACTGGCGCGCCCGGAGGGATTCGAACCCCCGGCCTACGGATTCGAAGTCCGGCGCTCTATCCAGCTGAGCTACGGGCGCGGAGAGAGGGGACCGGCGCGGCAGACGGCGACCGCGCCGGGCGATATCGGATGGGGTGAGTGATGGGACTTGAACCCACGGCCCTCAGGGCCACAACCTGATGCTCTACCAACTGAGCTACACCCACCATAAAAATATATTTGTTTATCATGTTCCCGGAGAAAAGCGCAAGAAAATTTCTGACAAAAGGGTAAAAAAAGAGACCGGGCCGGGTTAAAAGTATTCTTCCATGTGATCCAGAAAGTATCTGGCCTTGACTTTGGCCATGGCGGTGAAGGCCCGGCCGCCATCCAGGATCTCCGGGTCCGCCTCCAGGACCCGCTCCAGGGTTTCGACGTAACCCTGGCGGTCCTTGAGCTGGGACAGCAGGAAGCGGGCTTCGTAGACATCCACCAGCAGCAGCTTGTCGTCGGTCACCGCCCGGGCTTCGGCGAACATTTTCCGGGAAGCGTCGGGTCCGCCACCGGTTCCGAAAAATTCGGGGACCAGGGCGTAATAAGCCCCCAGGAAAGCCTTGCCCACCCCGTAAAAATAGTCATCATCCAGTTCAATAGAGCGCTCGATCAGGGCCAATGCGTCGGCCAGGCCTACCAAGGCGGCCGCGTCATCCATGTTCCGCAGAATCCACAAACCGGTGCACATGCCGGTCCAGCACAGGGCTCGCGCGTATTTGTCACCCAGCTCATCCACCAGCTCCGGCAGAGGCCGGCCCTGTTCCAGTCCCTTTTTGAATTTACCATTGGTCTTCAGGGCGGCCATACCGTAATCCTTGCCCAGGGCATACAACTCAGCCGCGAAATCCGGTTCTTCATTCTCCACCATCATGCCATAGGAGCAATAAAGAAAAGCGCAGTCTTTCAGAAGACGGCGGTTGGTCGGGGAAATCTTGGCCAGGGCGGTCATCATCATGATATTGGCTGACATGCCTTCCTTGACCACCCGCAGATTTCTGGCATCGCTGGCCTTACTCACCATCTCCGAAACCATGGGCACAATCACCAGGTCGGTCTGCAGTTTATTCATGGTGGAACAGCCGGAAACAGTCAGACAGGCCAGAAATAACAGGACGACACCCCTTGGCTTCAACCTGCTGCGTGATAAATTCATACCTCCCCCCAAAGGCTGACTTGCTGATTTAATCATCTTTAATAATTATACCATAAAATCAGGATCAGACAAACGATTTATGGCTTCAGGCGTTATAAACGCCGGGGTCCGGGGGCCGCTCCTCCTGGTATTATATCTGCAGGATCGGCGCCCGCTTGCCTGACAATTCCACCAGCCATAAGGAGATTTCCGGCACGTAACTGATCAGAAGAAGAGCCAGCACCAGCAGCAGCAGAAACGGCAGCACCACTCCGTACAATTTCAGAATAGTGGTGTCAAATCTCAGGCTGGCAATAAAGAGATTAACTCCCACCGGCGGGGTCAGGTAGCCGATTTCCAGGTTGCCCAGAAAAATGATTCCCAGATGCACCGGATCAATGCCGAACTGGAGCGCGGCCGGCGCGATCAGCGGCACCACGATAATAATGGCGGAAAAAATATCCATCAAACAGCCCACGATCAGCAAGAACACGTTCAACAGGAGCAGAAAGACGATTTTACTGTGGATGTGCTCGGAGATGAAAGCCATCAGCGACTGGGGCACCCGCATGTCCACCAGGAAATTGGTCAGCCCCAGGGCCACCGCGATCACGATCAGAATAGCGCTGACCATGATCATGCTGTTGATGGCGATGGTTATCAGCCGGGCCGGAGATATCTCCCGGTATATCAGGCATTCAGTCAGCAGGGCGTAGACCGCCGTCACCGAAGCGGCCTCTCCCACGGTGATCCAGCCGGTGTAAATGCCGCCGACCACGATGACCGGCAGGGGCATAATCCATTTAGTTTCCCAGAGGCTGATTCCCAGGCGCTTGAGAGAAAAGGGCGTCACCGTGGCCCGATGCCGGGCGCCGTAGATCACGCCGTATCCGGACAAAAGCAGCACGATCAGCAGGCCGGGCAAGATGCCGGCGATAAACAGCATGGTAATATCCACCCCGGCCACCATGCCGTAAATAAGGATGGGCAGGCTGGGCAGGAACAGAACTCCGGAACTGCCCGAGGCCGTGATCAGGCCCAGGGAAAAAGACTTGTCGTAACGGCTGGAAACCAGGGCCGGCAGAAGAATACCGCCGCAGGCGATGATGGTGATGCCGCTGGCCCCGGTAACGGCCGTGAATACCGTGCAAACAACCACGGTAACTATGGTCAGGCCGCCGGGCAGCCAGCCGACCAGGGCGTCGGAAAAGCGTATCAGCCGCGCCGAGGCGTTACTCTCGGCGAATAGATAGCCGGCGAAGATAAACAAGGGGATGGCCACGAATCCCGGGGCGTTGGCCAGTCGCCACATCTCAATGACCGGCACCGCCAGGCCCTGGTCCGCGACCAGCTTGAACAACAGCACGGTGCCGCCGCCGATAATGGCGAACAGGGGTGCGCCCAGCACGATGGCGGCCACAAAAATAAAAATCAGGCCGGTTGCGATCAGCACATCCATAGGCGGTTATGGGGTTAAGTGGTTAGCCCGGATATTTCACAAGTCCATTGAAAAGCGGCTGCCAGGCGCGAAAGGCCGCCCCGCCGCAGCGAATGGCCATGGCGGCAAAAGAATAAGGAATGATCAGGCGGAGCCACCAGTCCGGAAGTCCGAAAAAAGCCGAGGCACCGGAATGGGGTTTTACCAGGCCGATATACTTGACGGCGGCCACGAACAGCAGAACGCTGACGGCGGCGGTAAACAGGCTGGTCAGAAGGGCGACCACGCCTTGCGCGGACTGGCTTTTAAGCAGCCGGGAAATGATATCAATCCGGATATGCCCGTTCTGCTCGGTGGCCAGGGCCGCCCCGATAAAGGCGATCCAGATGACTTCCGCCCGCAGGATCTCACCGGCCCAGATAAAACCGCAGGAAAACAGATTACGCATGAGAACCTGGGAAAAGGACAACCCGATCATGGAAAACAAAAGCAGGCAGAGGGCGCCTTTTTCCAGGCGAATCAACAGGTGGTGGCCCCTGACCAGGCCGGCTCCGATGCGGCGCGTGACCTCATTCACTGCTTCTGCTCCCTGAATTCGGCCAGGTGATCAAGAACTTCCTCCAGCAAAGACTCCGGATACAATTGTCCGGTCTGATCATCCCAGACCACCTTGGCCTTTTTTTCAATGCGGGCGACATTTTCCGGCGGCAGCTCCACCTTTTCAATACCATAATCAACCAGGGCGTTAATGGCTTTCTGGTTATCCCGCCGGGTGGCAGCGGTAAAACGCCTGGTCACATCCGGAACCACCTCGGTAATGCCCTGCCGGCTTTCCTCGGAAAGAGCGTTCCAGGCCTCCATGGTGCAGATCACCACCGCCGGCGAATAACGGATTCTAAGCGGCACCATGTACTCGATGGAGGGGTAAAGCTGGGTGGCGATCATCCATAAAGCCGGCGCTATCAGGGAATCGGCCACGCCCTGCCGCAGTGACGGGACCAGTTCCGGGATATCAACCGGAATGGGACTGCTCCCCAGGCTTTTCAGCAGGTCCTCTTCCATAACGCCGTACCAGCTCATGAATCGGGCTTTTTCAAAATGCTCCATCTCCCGGAAACTGTATTTCCGGGAATAAATCTGATCAAAATCCTGATCCAGCCAGAGCAGCAGCTTAAAACCCCGCTTCCGCATCAGCCGGTCAAAAGTGGGCCACATTTTTTCCCGGATATAATCCACCTCCTCATAACTCTCAAACAAAAAGGGCAGCTCCACCACGGCAAATTCCGGGCAGGCGATAACAGCCCCCTGGCCGGTAATGCCGGCCGCCTGCAATTGACCGGCCCGCATCTTGGAGATAATATCACCGTCATCTCCCATGATGCCGCCCCAGTAAACCCGGACATCAAGAGTATCATTGGTGGCTTCATGAATGGCCGGCAGCATGATCTGTTCAAACTGCTTGGCCCAGCCCACCCCCTTGGGGGTAAGGGTACCGACCTTCCAGATCTGCTTGTCCTCCTGGGCGGCCGCGCCGGCGGCAAGCCCGACCAGGACGGCCAGCAGGCAACAAAAAGTGACTTTCGGCGTGGTTAGCAGTCGCATTCCCCCTCCTTAACCCGAAGCTTTTCTAAAAAAGCTCCGCAGTCTTCCGGCTGTTTGATCGTTCTTGATAATCAATA
>JAWOCW010000024.1:0-3386 GCA_046483615.1 Desulfosudaceae bacterium | reverse complement strand
GCGTTCTCCGGCAGATCCCGGGTATAAAAGGATCGTTCGTTAAAACAGACGAACTTCAACCGGGTCAGGTCAGTCGTCTTGTCCGGCTTGAAATAATAGCCCTCAAACGGTCCGAACCCCCGCCGCCGGCCATCCTGCTCAATTTCAAGCACCGCCAGGTATCCCCGGGGGACCTCCAGCCCGACGGCGGTCTCCTCCTTTGGCCCGCACCCCGCCGCGATCAGGCAGAACCAGGCCGATAAAAGCAACGCCCCGATTGTCCTCCAGTCAGCTTCGTTAATTCTTCGCATCAGATTCCTTTTTCCAGAAAATGCCGATGGCCCAAATAACAAGAGCAAAGACAACCGCCAGGACAACCACGCCCATGGTTTTACTGCCGCCGAACCAGTCCGCCAGGGTGATCGGGCCGAGATTGGTGGGCGCGTGCAGCAGCGGAATCAATTGTTCATGAAAATGGGAAAAGACAGCCGTGCCGGCCAGGCCCCCCAGCAGGGCGAAGACAGCGTCCATTCGCCCTTCACCGGCGGCGGCCCAGGTGGTGCCCGGACAATAGCCGGTCAGGCCCCAGCCCAGACCGAACAGGATTCCGCCCAGACCGGTCGCCACCAGGCTGGTGGGAATAATCAGGCTCCGTCCCACTCCGGCCGACTGAAGTCCCAGCAGGCCGATGGCCGCCAGGGCAACTGTCAGCAGCATGAACCTGGGAATTTCCGGCTCAATCATCAGGTGAGCCCGGGCCATTTTATCGGCGTTGGTGGCGCCCACCCGCTGAATAACGTAACCAAACGCGATGCCGGACAATAATCCCAACCATATCTGAGAGCTCATGACCCCTCCTTTCCGGCGCTACCACCGCGTTTACCGTAAATAAGCCGGGCCGTCAGCATGGCCAATCCGAAAATGAGCACGCCAAACAACAGGCCGCTTACGGCCAGCTGGGTTGATCCCGAGATGAATAATCCCAGGGTGCACCCCCCGGCCAGCCGGGAGGCAAAAAGAATAATAAAACCACCGGCAAAGGTGGCGGCGTAGCGCTTCACTTTACTGGCTCCGAAACGCTTTTCCCATATTTCCGGGATGTCCCGGACCGGTATGCTGAAGGTGCGGCCGGCCAGAAACCCGCCGATGGCCATGCCCAGGACAAAAGCGAACAGCCAGGAACCGGTGTCGGGAATCATCCGGTAGTGGGCCTTTGATTCGACATAATCCGGCGCCACCGTCTGCAGAGCTCCTTTGAGGGTGCTGACAAAACCGCTGGAGGAAGCGGGCGGCCCGAAGGTCGCGAAAATAAAAAGAACTATGCCCGCCAGCGCGACCGCGGCCGGAATCCATTGCCAGTAGGGTGAGGTGGGTTCTTTTTTCTGCATGATCAACCTCCGCAAGAAACATAGCCCCCGGCTGGTTCGCCGGAGGAAGGTTTACCGGATGGCCGGGTTTGAGCTCCCCGGCTGATGGAAGTGGTTTTCGGGGATGGTTCGGGCCGCTCCCCGCCGATCAACTTGTTTTCCCTGGTTTCCACCGGCAGAAATTTGCCGGGATGGCCCCATTCCTTCCAGGAGGCCTCGTAGGTGAACACATTGGAAAAGCCCATCAGCCGCAGAATGTAATAAGCAAAGGAACTGCGACGGCCGGAATTGCAGTAAACAATAACCCCTTTGGAGGAATCCAGGCCGGCGTAAAGGTCCCGCAGTTCGGCATAGGATTTAATGGCCTTGGTTTCGGCATCGGCCCAGGCGTCTTCATAATTAATGTTGACGGCCGTGGGGATATGGCCCAGTTTCAGGGGTTCTCCGTTCAGACCGGTGGTTCCCTTCTCTCCCACATACTCCTCGTGAGAGCGGACATCCACGATCTGGTAGTAAAGATCACCCAGCCGCTTATACACGAAATCGCTGTTGATCAGCAATTCGGTCCTTATCTCACCGGAAGGCGCCTGGTATAATAACTCCTCCGGTTGCCGGGGTTCCGGCTCCAGATCGAAACCGGCCTCTTTCCAGGCGTCGATGCCCCGGTTCAGAATCATCTTGTTGTCATGCCCCAGCACGTCCAGCACCCAGAAAACATATGAGGCGGTGGCGCCGCCGTCCCTGGCCACCGAATCATACAGCACCACCGTGTCATCCCGGGTGATGCCGTGCCGACCCAGAATTTCCTGGGCCTGCTTGACCCCGACAAAAACAGAGGAAAGATCAGCCCCGGTATCATTAAACTGGAGATCGTCCCAGATCAGGCGGACCGCGCCGGGAATAACGCTGTCGTCAAAATACTTATCGGTTCGGACATCCACCACCACCAGGCCGTCATCGTCTAAATGGTCCTGGAGCCACTGGGCGCTGGCAATGAAATCGTCATTGGGATAGCCGCCGCCGGCCTGAGAGGCGGCCCCGAACGACCATAACACTCCCAGAAACAGCACCACGGCAATAACAATGTGCCTGCGAAAATTGTTCTGTTTCATGGATAGGTCCTCCTTTTTATTAATTGCGCGAAAACGCGGCAAACCTCCGCTAGTCTGGATCAAAAGGGGTTGAAAGAAGAATAAGAGTTCCGGACTTTGGTTAAGATCAAAAATTCACCTTAATGATTATTCCGGCTGATCCTTTTTTTAGCAAAACCGGACCTGACATGTCAATATTTTTCCGGCCTGGGTTTTTCCGGCCTGGCTTCGGGCGGACCGTTAAAACCCGGGGCATCATCCTGATCTTTTTAATCCTGAATCACAGCTTACCTGTTATTCGCGGTTATTTGCTTGACAACCGCTTTTATATCCCTTACAGTCAAGGTCAATAAATTGTGTTCTTGGTTGTTAATGAAAATTATACGTAAGCCCCGGAATGAGTCCGGGGCTTTTTTTGTTAGAACACGGAGGAACACGGAAAGAAGGTATCTTTTGAACTTTGAAGCATTTAATTTTCACCCCGCCGTGGCGGCAGGCATTACCAAAGCCGGCTTCACCACCCCGACCCCGATTCAGACCCAGGCCATTCCGCCGATCATGAATCATCAAGACGTCATGGGACTGGCCCAGACCGGCACCGGCAAAACCGCCGCTTTTGTTCTGCCGATCCTGCATCGCCTCTTAAAGAAATCCCCTGCCGATCAGAAAACCGGCGGCCCCCGGGCGCTGATCATGACGCCCACCCGGGAACTGGCCGAGCAGATTCACCAGGCTATCCGGGAATTGGGACCAAAGACCCGCCTGAAAAGCACCACGGTTTACGGCGGCGTCGGTATTGCCCCGCAGATCCAGAAGCTGAAGCAGACCGATATCATCGTGGCCTGTCCCGGCCGGCTGCTGGACCATATCGGGAGGCGAACCGTCAAGCTGTCGCGCCTGGAAGTGCTGGTCGTCGATGAAGCCGACCAGATGTTTGACATGGGCTTTC
>JAWOCW010000382.1:0-6555 GCA_046483615.1 Desulfosudaceae bacterium | reverse complement strand
CAATGGACGGATACATGGGATTCCTTTCAGTGACGGAAATATTTCCCATGCACCGTAAAACTCATTGGTAATTGAGTTCATCCAGGCAATTTCTCCAAATATGGAATTCAGGCACATATTTATTACAGCCATTTTTGCACAGTTCACGTCGTTATCTGCTCCGTAAAACATGGCAAAGCGGTTAATTTTTGCATAAGCCATCAGCATCCGGCCACTGCCACAGGCAGGGTCCAGAATTCTATCCCTGAATTGTCCGTTATGTGTGATTTGAGCCATCAGGCTGCATACATTTCCCGGGGAAAAGAATTGTCCGTTATGGCCCGGGCGCGGTCTTCGCTGTTGGATAAGATTCGTTCCAGGACCAGCTGCTGAAGAGGTTCGTCCAGCATTCCGAAATCCACGGCCGGTTGATCCGCCACGGCGGTAAAGCGCTCGCTGATGTCCTCGCGGAAGGGGAGGCCGAAGGCCCGGCAGGCGGCCTCCGCCGCCCGGTATATTTTTTGTTTTAATTCTTCGGCCGGCAGCCATTCGGACGGAACAGACAGGCTGGTGTAGAGATGGCCGAGGTTGACCCCGGCCTTTTCAAAATCATGGCACAAAGCGGGCAGTTTCCGGCCAGCCAGGGGTTTTCCCGCCGTCCACGGTTCCAGAAAAGCAAACCCGAACCCTTCGGTAACGCTGGTGCTGATCATGACGGTCGCTTCTGCCACCAGCTCGTCAAAAGCGCGGCTGGAAGAAGCCGCGAACAACACCGGCAGCTGGTGGGCGCCGGCAAAATCCTGCCAGCTTTTATAGCCGGGCATATCGGCCGGGCTGTTGGGCGGCAGGGTAATAGCCAGCTGGTCCACTTTTTCAAAGAACAAGGACAATAAGATCGCTTCGCCGATATTTTTGCGACGGATGGCGCGCACCGGGTAGAGGGCCAGGCGTTTTTGGCCTGTCTTCCGGGAGGCTTTAAACGGACTGACGGAGTTGCTGATAAGATGCACGCCCTCCGGCCTCGCCCCGGCCGCCACCAGGATGTCCCGGTCGCGGGAATTGATGACGCCCCAATGGCAATTTTCCGGGTAGGGCTCGTCCGCGAAATAATGCCGGGGTCGGCCGTCTTCGGCAAAATCATGAACCTGCAAAAACAGGCGCATCCCGCTGTCCCGCAGGCCCCGGATAATTTTTAAAAATTGTTTATTTTTGGCCAGCAGCGGGTTGTGGATGTGAATCAAGTCACAACCCTTGTCCCATTTTGTCCGGATAGCCTTGATAATAGCGGCCACCGTCTCTTCTGCGGAGACTTCCGGCCGGTCGGGCTGATCGTATGCCAGCCCGGGTATAACGGCTATTTCCGCGGGGAATCCCCCGGCAGAATCATCTTCGGCCGAATCATTTCCGGCCGAATCATTTCCGGCCGGAGCCTCTCCGGTTAAAACGATATAATCATTGACACCTCTGGTGGCATTGATCTGTCGCTTGATGACCGTGGTGACTCCGCCCGGTTTTAAATGGTAATGGATAACAGCTATACGCATCGGTGTTCCGGTTCGGTCGATTTGTCCGGTTGTCAGCGTTTTTCAGACAGAGCAGTAAGGATAAAACAGGAAATGTTCCAACGCAAAGATAGCCCGGCAACACATTTGGTTAACTTTTGCGAATATGGCACCTGTTTTATGAAAACGCAAGTCTTTTATCCTGGTATTTTATTTGACCCGGGGGCGATTCCATAATCAATCATGAGCAGACATGAGCAGCCCTTACCCCGGCAAAATTCACCCGACGCGATATTTAATTTAAACCGGCAGCGACATTTTGGCGATTTCCGTTCGACTGGTCTGAAACATGTTCCGGCTCAGGCTGGCCATGTTGTCGGTGAGACCGGTATCCGCGTCCGTCTGGTAGAAATCAAGATAATCTACCATGAGCCGATCAGAAATGTTTTTTCTGTTCAGGTCGGCCGTGCCCAGGTTGTCGGCGTAAACGCAACGCCGGTTGAGAACCAGCCAGGGTTTGTTGTCATTGCTCCGGTCCCGCAATAAAATAGCGTTGCCGTTGGTGGCGTATTGAGGATCGTTGACAATGTGAATTTCAGCGTTGCCAAAAATAAAAACATCTTTTTTGCCGGCCTGTTGATCCCCGGGATTTTCCTTTTTTTCCAGAAAAAAGATAGGCGCTCCGGTCAGCGCGGCCAGCTTGTCTTTACCACTTTTGCGCGGCTCGAACCCGGCGGTTTCAAAAATAGCGGTTATTTTCATATTATTGCTGACCGATGTTTCAATATACTCATGAATGTTTTTTCTGGGATTGACGACACAGGCTGTCTGACCCACCGAACATCCGATAAAATAGGAAAGGGCGCCCGAATCATTCATCACAATCTGTTTAAAAAACATGATACCCTCCTTTTTCAGGGATTGAGGTGGCTGGTCGCGTCCTCAGAATAACTGTGGGGACGGTTCCGGATTTTTGTCTTTTGTTTTTTGTTAAAGCAAAAACAAATTTAAAGCGGTAATTGATTCAATTTATCTGAATAAGTATCTGAATAAGATTAATACAAGAATAATGCCAATCTTGAGATGGTGTTTGTTTAATTTAAGTATTTTCAACAAAAATGGTCTTAAAGACGGCTGCCAGGAGTTGGAAAAATGAGGCTGATGATAAAATAAAATATTTAAATTCAAAAATTTATTGAAAGAAACTGATTTCGCGAGTCAGGGGTGGACGATTCTTCCGGGCAGTTAAAATAAATTATATTTTAAACTGATGATATTATGAGGTGGGTATTTTTTAATCACTTGTCTCGATATCTGGGAAAAGTGTTCCTGCCTGATGAGACATTTTCTGTCAAAGAGGACCCGGGTACTGGACCGATCTTCAGTTCTGAACAGGAACTATCCAGAATGTTTAAAAAAGAAGTATTTTTTTTACAAAAAGGCCGGTTGTCGCCTGCTGACGGATTTCGTCAGGCCTGACAAAAACCGTTGGGCGGTTAGCCCGGATATTTTGTTGAAGTTGTTTTTTTGAGGTCCGATTCACCGGGAAACTGGCCGGGTAATTACTGGTCAGCCACGTTCCGGGCGGGATCTTTATGATTGGTGATAGCGGGTGGGATCGGCCAGGCCGGCCTCAGCAAATCCCTTTTTCCGGAGGCGGCAGCTTTCGCAACGGCCGCAGGCCAGTCCGCCGGCAAAGGGATCATAGCAGCTCAGGGTCTGGGAATAGTCGACTCCAAGGGCGGAGCCGGTTTGGATAATTTCGGCTTTGTTCATGTCGATCAGCGGTGTCTGGATGGTGAGGCGCGTCCGGCCGGTAACGCCGGCCCGGGTGGCCAGATTGGCCATGGTTTCAAAAGCCCGGATAAAAGGTTGACGACAGTCCGGATAGCCGCTGTAATCAACGGCGTTAACTCCGATAAATATGTCAGCGGCGCCAAGAACCTCGGCCCAGCCCAGGGCGCAGGCCAGAAAAACCGTGTTGCGGGCGGGAACATAGGTTATCGGAATTTCAGCGGGCTCGCTCAGGCCGGATTTGGGGACCTCGATATCATCCGTCAGGGCCGAGCCGCCGATTTTATCCAGCCCCACCGGCATGACCAGGTGCTGCCGGGCGCCGACGGCCCGGGCCACCCGTCCGGCCGCGGCCAGCTCTTCCCGGTGGCGCTGGTTATAATCGAAACTGAGACTGTACACGGCAAAACCCTGGTCAACCGCCATGGCCATGGCCGTGGTGGAGTCTATGCCGCCGCTGGACAGGACCACTGCTTTTTTTTCACTGCTCATCATCTTGCCGGTTCCTTGTTTTTTTTCATCTTCCCTGTTCTCCGGGCCAGATAAATTTATGCAGCTGCACCTGCAGGCGGATTCCAAGCCGGTCGCGCAGTATCCAGGCCGCCAGGCGGGCCGGTGCCAGGAGACCCTCAACCGGAGAAAAAAGTATCTGGTCGGCCGGCAGGGCGGTTATCCGCCCGGCCAGGTTCCGGGCAAAATCGTAATCAGTTTCATTGGCCAGCACGAATTTAACCTGATCATGGGGCCTTAAGCGCTCCAGGTTGAGCTGGTCGTGGCGGTCGCTTTCCCCGCTGGAAGGGCATTTGACATCCATGATAACGCGACAGGCCGGGTTGATAACGCTGATGTCCAAGGTGCCGTTGGTTTCCAGCAAGACCTGGTAATGATTCTGAATAAGATGATCCACCAGGACGGTCGTGGCGGGCTGGAGGAGCGGTTCGCCGCCGGTTATTTCCACCAGGGAACAGTTAAAACCGGCAATGGCCTCCATGATATCTTCAAGGGCCAGAGTCCGGCCGTCCGTGTAGGCGTACCCGGTGTCGCAATAGGCACAACGGAGGTTGCAGCCGGTCAGCCGGACCATGGCACAGGCCAGGCCGGCATAAGTAGATTCGCCCTGGATAGTGTGGAATATTTCGTTGATGGTAAGTGTCATGGCAGCGGCTTATCGCGGAAAGTTGATCTCGTTTAAATTTAGCAGTAAAATTAAAAGTTTATTACGGTGACTGCTGGTATTAATATCATATCACGGCAACTGGTTCAAATGGATTGTTCCGGATAACTCAAAATACCCTTGCAAAGAAGGCTGTTTTAAAGGACGATTGAGCCGGAGTCTGGAGTTAGTAAAAATTTTGGCAATCAGAGCCCGAAGCAAAAGGGACTATTATGACAGATCAAAAGAAACGTTTGACGGAAACCGTGGCCGGCGCCGGTTGAGCGTCGAAACTGCCTCCAGGGGACCTGGACCGGGCTTTGTGCGGACTGGATATACCCGCCGACCCCAATGTGCTGATTGGACTGAGCGGGCCGGATGATGCCGGGGTATACCGTATCTCCGACAGCCTGGCGCTGATTCAGACCGTCGATTTTTTTACGCCCATTGTTGACGATCCTTTCCAGTTCGGCCGCATCGCCGCGGCCAACGCCTTGTCCGACGTGTATGCCATGGGCGGGATCCCCAAAACGGCCATGAACCTGGTCGGCTTTCCCGTCAAGACCATGCCCCTGTCCGTTCTGCGGGATATCATTGCCGGAGGGCTGGATAAGTTAAAAGAGGCGGATGTCGCTCTGGTGGGCGGGCACAGCGTCGAAGACCAGGAACTTAAATACGGTCTGGCCATCACCGGGTTTGTTCATCCGGACAGGTTCTGGAGCAAGCACAGCCTGCAGCCCGGCGATCGCCTCATCCTGACCAAGCCCATCGGCACCGGCGTCATTAATACCGCCGTCAAGGGCGGCCTGGCCGCCGGCCCGGTGGTGGAAATGGTGACGCGGCTGATGGCCGAACTGAACCGGACGGCCGCGGAGATCATGGCCGCTTTCCCGGTTCATGCCTGTACCGATATTACCGGTTTCGGCCTGCTGGGTCACCTGGCCGAGATGGTGGCCGGTTCCGGCTGCGGGCTGGAGATAGAATCCGGACGGGTTCCCCTGATTGAAGAAACCATGGCTTTCGGGGCCATGGGGATGATGCCGGCCGGGGCTTATAAAAACAAGGAATTCCGGGCCTCCATGGTAACCTTTGACCCGGCCGTTGATCCGGTTCTGGCCGACATCATGTTCGATCCGCAGACGTCCGGCGGACTGTTGCTGTCCGTCGACGAAGCGCAGTCGGCTCAGGCCGTGGAGGCCTTACTTGCCGGCGGCTGCGCCCGGTCGACCATTATTGGAAAAGTAGTGGCCGATGCCGGGGAAATAATTAAAGTCTTATAATCACCTGGTTTTTACTCTTTCAGCTTTTCATGCGCCGGTTTTCCATAGACTTTTTTGTAGGAACGGCAGGCCGGACAGATCTGTTCTTCCAGCTTCACGAAGTTATACAGCGCGCCGTGGCCTTTTTCCCGGGCCCGGGTGCAGACGGGACAGGATTCGCGACAAAAATTTGCCATTTTCCGGGTGATTTTTCCGTGTTCCATGATTGGTCTCCCATGCTGAAGATCATTATGTTTCCTAAAAAGTTCAAATCAGGACGCGCCCTATTACCAAGAACGCGGTCACGCCGAGGGCGTGGCAGGTTGAAAAATTTATCATATTTATATTACCATGCTGGTGAAACATTGAGAAGGCAGTAATAATTGAGGGAGCTGGTCCATTGTTGACCAAAATAATAAAAAACGGTCTTTTTGTCACCCAGGCTGTTGTTATTATTAAGCCCAAAAGTTTGTGGAAAAATCAGGTTCTGGTTTGCCTGCAAAAATGAACTCGGGGGGAAGTGGTTTTTGTGAGCACCATTGGCACCTTTTGGGGAAAAGCCGGTTACCACCGGCTGCGTTAAGAATTTCTCGCTGTCTGAGGGCGTCAGCCCGAGTTCGAGAAATTTAGCAGACGGTGGTAACCGACCCCCAAAAGGGGCCAGGTGCGAATAAAAACCACTTCCACCGAGACCGCTGTAATCTTATTTTGGACAACAGGGTAGCTGTGCCGGTTTTAAATTCTACCGGGTCAGGTCAAGTTATAAGGAGGCTGGGGATGGCCAATAAAAATAAGCAGGACCGTGTTTTGATATATGAGGCGGACTATACCGACGGCTCTTTACCGGGAGTTATCGACGAGATATTGG
>JAWOCW010000257.1:0-7098 GCA_046483615.1 Desulfosudaceae bacterium | reverse complement strand
CCTCCGGCTGGTGTCCCTCCCCAAGATGCAACTGGATGTTTTTTTTCTGGGGTACTCTTTTCCCGTTTCCCTGATCACCCTGTCGGTCATCTTCTCCTTTGTGGACCGGGCCGGCGGCGGCACGGCTCGCGTGCTCAAGGAAGCCGCTTTCTGGATCATCAACCTGGGGGTGATAATCTTTTTCGGGTTTATCCTGCTGGAAAGCCTGTCCAGCCAGCTTTTTGTGACCCTGATTCTGGTTGGGGCGGTGGTGGTCACTTTTTTCCTTTACTGGCGACTGGGCGAGAACATTCAGCAGAAGAATTTTTTGAGTTCCGGGGTGGGGTTTCTGATCGTTACCGCCATAACCGGGATGGCTTATATCATTTTAGAATTCCTGCCGGTATATCAGCCTGAAGATTATCTCTGGCTGATGAAGACCCACGCCTTTGCCTCGCTCTATGGCTGGAATCTGTGCGGACTGGCCGTAATCTGCCGTTATGATGATTTTCCCATCCGGCTGCATTCTCCCGGCTTGATCAGCCTGCACTGGGTGGCCGCCCTGGTGCTGGCTCCGGCCGGCGTCTACTACCGGTCAGCCGCCATCCTGGCCGTGGTGGCCTTCTGGGTTCTGTTGCAGGTGCTGCTGTTTTCGACCGGGGCTCGTCCGGGCCGACTCAGGCATTAATTGAACCGCTGACAACGGGGGCAGAAATGGGAGGAGCGGGATGCGATGATTTCCCGCTGGATGGCGGTGCCGCAGTTATTGCAGGCCTGGCCGGCGCGGCCGTATACCCGCAGGTAGGACTGAAACCCTCCGGCCTCGCCGTTGATGCCGGCATAGGAATCCACGGTGGTGCCCATGTTCTCAATGGCCGTGGTCAGGATGTCCCGGATAGCCTCATGCAGAGCGTTCAGTTTGCGACCGGAGATCTGGTCGGTTTTCCGGCGGGGATGGATTTTCGCCCGGAACAATGATTCGTCGGCGTAAATATTGCCGATACCGGCCAGAAAGCGCTGGTCCAGCAGGGCCGGTTTGATCATGCGCGAGGAGCGTCGCGTCAGCGCCAGAAAGTCCGGCCGCTTGATTTCCAATGGTTCCGGCCCCAGGTCAACCAGCCCTTTTTGCTCCATGACCGTTTCCGTGGGAAACAGTCTTACCCGGCCGAACCGGCGCGTGTCCTGGAACCGCAGCTGCCGGTCCTGGTCCCGCAGCTTGAAAAGGACCAGGTCGTGGCGGCCGGGCGGGGTGTCGGCGGGCGGCAGATGAAAATGGCCGGTCATCTTCAGGTGGACCCACAGGGTCAGGCCGTCGGACAGGTCGATGAGGATGTTTTTACCCCGCCGCCGGACATCGATAAATCGTCGATCTTTCAGGGATTGCCGCCAGCCGCGGGGATTGTCCCGGTTGATTTTGGGATAGCGGCAAATCACTTCCGCCAGGGTCAGCCCGATAAGGTTTTCCCGCAACCCCCGCACTACTGTTTCCACTTCCGGCAATTCCGGCATCAGGCGCTCCAGCTCAAAAATTTTTGGACGGCTTGTTGAAAATTGCCGCCTTGTTTT
This sequence comes from Desulfosudaceae bacterium, assembly GCA_046483615.1. Classification (GTDB taxonomy): domain Bacteria; phylum Desulfobacterota; class Desulfobacteria; order Desulfobacterales; family Desulfosudaceae; genus CAYTQK01. The sequence continues at coordinate 5,553 of JAWOCW010000257.1, read as the reverse complement.
AACCCGAATAAAAGATCCGTGTTTGCCGGTTACCGGATGGCCAATTCCGAAATAAGATGGAGCACCCCGTCTGCCGTGAAAAAATAAATTTCATGGGCTTCCACCCGGCGGGGCCGGTTGGAATTATTTTTAATCACGGGAACTATCTCGATGGAGTTGACCTCATGCCACTGGTCTTTGGTTTTAAGGCGGACGACCACTCCCTGCTGGTTGATCTGGTGGGGGATTTTATAAGAGTCCAAAACCAGGGCGACAAATTCGTTTTTCTGCCGGGTGACGTCTTCAGCCCGCTGCCGCATGGCCCGCACCCTGCCGAAATCCTCCCCGGCCCCGGCCGGGGGCAAAAGCGGCGCCAGCAGGAACAGACCCAGAAACAATATGGTCAGTCTGGTCATTTTGTTCACCTTTTGCCTGAATTGACGGTTTTGTGAAATATCCGGGTTAATCGAAAGCGGCCGCCGGGTCGATCTGATGCTGAATACGGCCTTCGCTATCCAGCATAAAAATAAGAAAATTATTAGAAGCGGCGTCATTGACCAGTTCTTCGAACAGGACCGCCTGGATTTCATATTTTTTGCCCGGCTCCCGGGGCAGATTGATAAAACAGGCCTGGGCCGCCTCTTTGTCGGCAAAAGCCGGCAAATAGGCAACTTTCAACTCCTCGTCGTGGTATCCCACGAAACTTTCCCGGCCGGCCGTGTTTTCCACCGCCACATAGACCCAATCCTGCTTTGCTGGTAGTTTATTCATATTCTTTTCCCGTTATGTTTTTTTGTTTTTCAACTTTTTTAAACTAATTAATTTTACACCTTAACCCGCTTTAAAGCAAACGCGAACAGATTTCAGCCCGGATATTTCGTGAAATATCCGGGCTGCCGCGTCTTTTGAACAGCCCGTTTCCGGCAGCTTTTGATTTGCAATCACCATCTTAAAGCTGTTATTGTAGTTACATTATTTTAAATCCCTACACTGATTTTTAACCAAGATTCAAGGAGGAGGTTATGTCACAATTGATAGACCGCATGCTTCGGGCGGCCAAGCTGGATGTCAACCTGTACGAGGAGGTGGAAGCGGATCAATCGGCCATGGGGCAGGCCATGATAGTGGTCATTCTGGCCAGCCTGGCGGCCGGTATCGGTACCATCAATACCGCCGGTATCATGGGCATCGTGATTGGAACCCTGACAGCCCTGGCCGGCTGGTTTATCTGGGCTTACCTGACCTAATTTTATCGGCACTAAAATGCTGCCGGAACCCCAGACCGAATCCAGCCCGGGCGAACTGTTGCGGACCATCGGGTTTTCCAGCGCGCCGGGATTAATCCGGGTTCTGGCCATTATTCCGGGTCTGGCCACCATTGTTTTTCTGATCAGTGGCGTCTGGATGCTGGTGGCCATGATTATCGCCGTGCGGCAGGCCCTGGATTATCAGAGCACGCCGCGGGCAGTGGGCGTCTGCGTTATCGGCTAGATTATCCAGGTGCTGGTAATCGGTCTGATGGTGGCTCTTTTTGCCGCGCCCCCGGCTGCCGCGTAGCAAGTGCCTGGTGGCACCTGATTTTCTAAAATTAAATGACCTTTACCCTTACAGATGATCAACTGCTGGATATCGCCGGTGGCCTGGCCCGGGACATAAAGACCGGGCTTGCCACCGACGAATCGGACATCCTCGCCATTCCCGCCTTTATTCCCCTGGACCGGTCGCCGGGCCCCGGCATGGTTCTGGCCCTGGATGTCGGTGGAACCAACGCCCGGTGCGCGGTGGTTTCCCTGGATGACCACGGTCGCCTCACGGTTGAACAGGGGCCTTTAAAACGGAAGATTCCTGTTTCACGGGGGGAACCCACCGATCCGGACGAATTTCTGGATGTCCTGGCCGGTCTTATTCAGGATCTCAACCCGCCCCGCGGTTTGCCGATTGGCTATTGTTTTTCCTACCCGGCCCGTCCCACTCCGGACCGGGACGCCCTTATTCTGGACTGGACCAAGGAACTGTTCGTGCGGGACACCATCGGACGTAAAGCCGGCCAGATACTCCGCCGGCATTTGAATGACAAAGATCCCGGCTTAATGGGCCGGGAGGTGACCGTCATCAACGATACCGTAGCCACCCTCCTGGCCGGCCTGGCCGAATCAACCGCGGACGGGAACATCGGGCTGATCATCGGCACGGGCACCAATATAGCCATAATGCTGTCTCCGGATCTTATCCCCAAGCTTTCGCCGCGGCCCGCCGGTAACTCTCCCCTGCCGGTCAACCTGGAATCCGGTAATTTCAAGCCACCCCATTTAACCCATTGGGATGAGGAGCTTGACGCCTCCTCCCATAATCCCTCCCGGCAGCGGTTTGAAAAGGCTGTTTCCGGATTTTATTTGCCCGGCCTGTTTAAGCTGGCCTGTCCGGACAGTTCCGTCAACCCGGCCGACAGCTCGGCGGTTTTAATTGAAAAGGCCTGGTCGGCAAAATCCCGGAACTTTTCAGGCAGCCCGGACCGGGCCGCGGCCACGGAAGCCGATATAGCCCGGCAAATCCTGGAACGGTCGGCCCGCCTTATCGCCGCCGCTCTGGCCGGCGTTTTTTTGTTTCTTAAAGAGACTACCGGCGCCACCTCGGTTTCCATCACCGTGGAAGGCGGCCTGTACCAGTCTCACCCCCGGTATAGAGAAATCATGACTGCTACCCTGGAGGTGCTGTCGCGAGAGCTGAATCTGGACAGCGCGGCCGTGACCATTCAAACCGTGGCCAACGCCAATCTGACCGGATGCGCCATGGCCGGCCTGGCCGGGCTGGACCGGGCCTCGCCGGGGCCGTGAAAACTCAGTCCGAATATTTCCTGAAATGTTCCGGCTGGCTGTTTCCGGGGCAAATCACATGAGCATTAATAAAAAAGGAGGCTGTATGATCGTCGCCAAAGACAAAGAATTGAAAATGCTGGACAAGGCCGCCTCGGAATTCGCCAAAAAACAACTCGCCCCGGAACGGGAGGAAAACGATAAATTTCCCTTCGGCCCTTTTTTTGACAGTGTCCTTGACAAGGCCTTTGAACTGGATTTTTTTCATGTCGTGCTGCCGGAAGCACTGGAGGGCATGGAGCAGGGCACGGCGGCCCTGGCCGTCATACTGGACAATCTTTGCCGCGAAGACAGCAGCCTGGGAGGTATTGTTTTTACCTGCGCCGCCGCCCAGCAGATAATGATGGAGGCCGGCGCCACCGATCTTCTCGGTGAGATCGTCAAGGCCGAAACCGTCAAGGCTTTTCTGGTCGGCCTGCCGGTGTTTAACAACCCGGCCGAGGTAAAGCACCTGGCCGAAGCCCGTCCGGAGGGCGACGGGTACCTTCTTTCCGGTAAGCTGGATTATATGGTGCTGGGCGGGATGGCCGGACATTGCCTGGTACCGGCGCGGATTAAGGGCCAGGACGGCTATTCATATTTCCTGGCGCAGACCGGAAACAAGAACATAACCGTCAGTGAGCCGGTGTTGAGCCTGGGCCTGCATGCCTGCCCGGCGGTGGATATGACTTTTCAGGACTGCCCCGGCGTTCTGGTGGGGCAGGCCGGTCTGGGAGACAGATATTTTAACGGGATGGCGGATAAGTTCCACGTGGTCGCCGCGGCCATGGCCGCCGGCGTCATGAAGGGGTCTTTTAACGAGGCTTTCAGCTACAGCAAGGAAAGAGTCCAGGGCGGGCAGGCCATTGTCAACTGGTCGGAAATGAAAATGATCTTATCCAACATGGCCATTGCCATTGAAAACGCCGACATGATTTTGACCGCCGCCGTTGCCGCCGTGGACAATGGGACTTCGGGCTGGGAACGTTGGTCCCGGGCGGCCGCCCTGCACATACAAGCCGCGGCCAGTGAGGTAACCACCGACGGCATCCAGGTGCTGGGCGGCGCGGGTTACATGAAAGACTTCGGCCAGGAAAAGCGTTTCCGGGACGCCAGGCAGATTCAGTCTCTGCTGGGCATGGCCCCCATGAAGCGGATAAAATTTATTGAAGCTCTCCTTAAATAATTCATCCGGCGAAATCTCAGTAAAGGTCATACCGGAGCAGGCGGCCATCCAGGCCGCCGGCGTGGAGAGGCTTTTTCCAGGTGGTCTTCAGGCCGATATATTTGATGTAGGAGCGGTCGCCCAGGTAGACGTAAGCGATGGAACCCCGGCACTTCTGTTTCAGAAAATCCCCCAGGTCCTTGTAAAAAGACATCAGATCATGGTTTTTACTCATGCGAATGCCATAGGGCGGGTTGGTCACGATAAGATGGTTTTCCAGGTTGGGCAGATCCCGGAAGTCCTTTAGGGAAAGAGCCACCCGATTACCGTAATGCAGTCCCATCAGATTGGTTTTGCTGGCGTTAACAGCCATGGGGTCGATGTCGCTGCCGCCGATCAGATTTTCCGGCAGTTCGCGAATCCTGGCGTCGGCCTCCTGACGGACCTTCTGCCAGGCGGTTTCATCAAAATCAGGCAGGGATTCAAAACCGAACTTGTCCCGGAAGATACCGGCCGGAACCCGGGTCAGCAGCATCAGGGCTTCGCACAGCAGGGTTCCGGAACCGCACAGGGGATCATACAGAGGCCGGCTGCCATCCCATTCCGTCAGGTTGAGAATTCCGGCGGCCACGGTCTCCTGCATGGGCGCGCTGACGGTCTCTTCCCGGTAGCCTCGCTTGTGCAGCGGCATGCCGGAGGTATCCAGGCTGATGGTGGCCTGGTTCTTGCGCAGATGCAGGTTTAACAGGACATCCGGAGCGGTGGTGTTTACGTTGGGGCGGGGTCGGCCGGTGTTTTCCTTGAAATAGTCCACCACGGCGTCTTTCAGGCGCAGAGCGGCATAATGGGAATGGGTGACCTCGCTGTCCGAAACGTTGGCGCTGACGGCAAAGGTCTGGCTGCCGGGGAAGAATCTGGTCCAGGGGAGGGTTTTGGCCTGTTCGTAAATGGTTTCGGTCCGCTCGCAGGCAAAGGAGATCAGCGGCGCCAGCACCCGTGAAAGCAGCCGGGAGCGATAGTTGATAAGGTAAAGGACTTCTGGCGACGCCTTGAAATGGATGCTCCGGAAAAGGGGCATTATATCGGTGGCGCCCAGCTCGGCCAGCTCCCGGGCTGCCGGGCCGGAGAGGTCTTCGGCCACCTGGCCGATGTAGCGGCCTTCTTCCTGATAGATATATTTGACGGAGCTGTGCTGATGCACCCTTTTTTTCAGTCTTGTTTTCATGGTCTGTCTTTTTTATAGAGGTTGCGTCCGGTCCGGACGACACAGCCGAAAGGAGCTTCCGGCCCTTTTTGTCATTTTTATCTACATGCAGTGATTTTCAAGTTTGCCGCGGATACAGGAAAGATGATTGTCAAGATATAGTCAACCATGCCGGACGGCATCTGACACCGTAGATGCGGTAATAATTTTAATCGCTTCACTCAGAATACATAATCTACAGATATTTTTCCAGCATTTCTTTATCCAGAGCCAGAAACTTTTCTCCATCTGTTTCCGTGATTCTGCCGGAACCAAACGGGTCAAATTGAAGATCGGCTATGAACCTGTTAAAT
>JAWOCW010000143.1:0-10179 GCA_046483615.1 Desulfosudaceae bacterium | reverse complement strand
ACCGGTATCAGCCAGTTCCTGAATTATTTTTTCCTGCTGCCGGGTTAACTTTTCGGGCATCTCCACCTGGATTTCAACATAGAGATTTCCCCGGCCTTTGCCTTTCATGTGAGGAATACCCTGGCCTGACAGTCGTAACTTGCTCTTGTGTTTTGTCCCGGGAGGCACCCGCAGGCTCAGGTCACCACCGTTGACGGCCGGAACGTTGATTTTAGTGCCCAGCAGAGCTTCTGTCAGCTTAACCGGCCGGGTAATATAAAGATCATATTCATCAAGGGTGTAGGGACCGGTATCGGTTACCCGGGAGCGGATATAGAGATCGCCCGGCGGACCCCCGAATTGGCTGGGTTGGCCTTTGCCGGCCAGCCTGATTCTTTTCCCGGTTATCATACCCGGCGGAATTTTGACGCTGATTTTATTCACTTGACCATTTTGGCGCAGTGAAACCGGCTTGGTCGTGCCGGAGACAATTTCTGGCAGGGACAGGGGGATCTCATAGACCAGGTCTTCCCCTTTCATCTGCTGGGTCTGGTGAGTCGCTCCTCCAAAAGGCGAACTGCCCCCAAAGGTAAAGCGCCGGCCCCGGCTTTTGCCTCCGCCGGTAAACATGTTGCCACTGCCGAATCCGAACTCCTTTAAAATATCGGAAAAATCAAAGTTGCTGAAAATATCTTCCTGCGAATAACGCTGCTGAAAATCATTCTGACCATAAGTATCATACTGTTGCCGCTTTTCCTTGTCTTTTAAAACAGCGTACGCTTCGCTGATTTTTTTAAACTTTTCTTCCGCCGCTTCTTTGTCATCGCCCTGAAAATGATCCGGATGATACTTCATGGCCAGTTTGCGGTAGGCCTTTTTAATCTCATCGTCAGTAGCGTTTTTGTCCACGCCCAGAATTTCATAATAATCATTTTGTGGCATATCCATCACCTCATAATAGGGTCGATTCCGCTCGGAGCCCTTTAACTTTCGGAAATTTATCAATACTTATTATTTAAAAATAAACAGTAAGGGCTCGGCTGTCAAGTATTCAATCTGGCAGGCGGTGGCAATAGTCTGGTGACGGGGGATGCCTGGAAAGGATAAATCAAAAAAACCGCCGGCAATATTGCCGGCGGTCTTTTTTAATTAGACATTTAAAGTCGCGGCCAAGCCAACTGAAACCAGGTTTGTCGCGACTGTCGCTGATGTCAGGTGTCGCCCCGGGCCACTCGGCCGGTCCGGCCGGCGGAGAGCCCCGGTCTTAAGCAGCTTACGCTTCTTTGACTTTTTCAGTCAGTTCCGGAATCAATTCCAGGATATCGGCGACAACACCGACATCGGCTACCTGAAAAATGGGGGCCTTGGGATTTTTATTGACCGCTATCATGTAGCCGCCTTTGATGCCGCCCAGGTGCTGGAAGGAACCGCTGATGCCCAGGGCCAGATAAACATTCGGTTTGACAGTCTGGCCGGAAGTGCCGACCTGGCGTGATTTTTCCAGCCACTTGGCGTCAACGATCGGTCGGGAACAGGAAACCACCGCGCCCATGGCGTCGGCCAGTTCCTGGGCCAGTTCGATGTTCTCTTCATCTTCGATACCGCGACCGATGGAGACCAGCACGTCCGATTTGGTGATATCGACATCGCCCACTTCGGCTTCCACGATTTCCAGGAATTTGCGTTTAGCGGTGACGTCACCGGCGTCGGCAGTTTTATCAACCACGGAACCACCGGCGCTTTTGCTCTCATCAGGTTCAAAGGAACCGGGGCGAACGGTAAGGATGGCTCCGCCGGAAATATCGCAGGTGACATGAGTGTTGACCTGGCCGCCGAATTCCTGACGAACAACTTTCAGGATGTCGCCTTCAGTACCTTCAAAATCAACCGCGTCAGCGGCATAGGCGGAATCCATCTTGATGGACAGGCCGGGGGCGAGATCCATGCTGAAAGTGTCATGAGCCATCAGCAGGACGGCATCGCCGGGCAGGGCGTTTACCAGCATCCCCCGGATGATTTCAGCGTTGGGATAGTCCAGCTCAGCTTTATCGATTTTCCAGACTTCCTTGAAAGAGGCCGCCATCTGCTCACACACGGCGTCAACCCCGGAGCCGACAACAATGGCGTTGACTTCGGCGCCGGCATCAATTTTTTTAGCGGCGGAGATTAATTCCAGGGCGGCATCGTCGACCGTGCCGTTTTTATGTCCGATATATGCAAAAATTTGAGCCATTACTTGATACCTCCTTTGGACTTAAGGATTTCAACCAGCTTGTCCACGATTTCATCCATGCTGCCTTCAATCATTTCCGCGCCTTCACCGGTATCGGGCACAAAATAATCAACATGTTTGGTTTTGGCGGCGGCTTCGCCCACGGCACCGGCATCAACGCCGATATCCGACAGGCCGTAGGTGGGAATTTCCACCGAAGCTACTTTTCTGATGCCGCGAATACCGACATAGCGCGGTTCATTGATACCGGTCTGAATCGACAGAACGCAGGGCAGCTCGATTTCATTCATTTCCTGGTTGCCGCCCTCGATCTCGCGTCCGACTTTAAGCTTTTTGTCGTCCACTACTTCAATGCCGTTGACCAGCGAAGCGTAGGGCATGTCCAGCAGCGCCGCCAGCATGCCGCCAACCTGGGCCGCTCCGGCGTCGGCCTGGGCTCCGGTGAAAATAACGTCATAATTACCTTTTTCGACGACGCCCTTCAGTGCCGTGGCAATTCCCCGGCCATCCGAACCGGCCATGGCCTCATCATCCACCAGGATGCCGTTTTCCGCGCCCATGGCCATTTCCCGCCGCAGTACTTCCTCGGACTCCTCGTCCCCGACGGTCACGACCGTAACACTTCCGCCAACTTTATCGACAATCTGAATGGCCTCTTCAACCGCATAGTTGTCCCATTCGTTTACCGAGTAAACAAGATCATCACGATCAATATCGTTGCCGTCACTGTTCAATTCGATCTCATTTTCCTCGGTGTCGGGGACACGTTTAACGCAAACTAAAATTTCCATGTTCATCCTCCCAACTGTTTGTCAAGTTAGTCCACAAAAAAGCCGGTTTTTATTTCTTCAGGTATTACTCCAAATGGTTGGCAATCAATTCGGAAAAGTCGATCGCCACCATGGTGTCTTCCATTTTGGCCACTTTGATGGCGTCTTCAATGTTTACCAGGCAGAAGGGGCAGGCGGTAACAATAACGTTGGCGCCGGCCTCGGCCGCCATCCTGACCCGCATAACTCCCATGCGTTCTTCTTCCTCTGGTTCATAGAACAGCATCAGGCCGCCGCCGCCGCAGCAGAATGAACGGTCCCGGCTTTTGAGCATTTCCACCCGCTCCAGCCCGGGAATGGCGTCAAGCGCTTCCCGCGGTTCATCATAGATTTCATTGTGCCGTCCCAGGTAACAGGGGTCGTGATAGGTATAAATTCTGCCCGCTTCCTGGACCGGCTTGAGCCGCAGGTCGCCGGATTTTATTTTTCTGATGACATATTGACTCAAATGCTCGATCGGCGGCAATTCCTGATTGTGGTAATCTTTTTTGATGACATTGAAGGCGTGGGGATCGGCCGTGACAATTTTTTCGGCGCCGGATTCCAGTATGGCCTCAATGTTCTGATCTCTCAGAGTTTGAAAAAGCATTTCTTCGCCGAAACGCCTGACTTCATTGCCGCTGTCTTTTTCTTTTTTGCCCAGAACCCCGAAATCGGTCCCACCGGCATTCAGAATCCGGGCCGTGGCGCGGGCCAGCTCCTGCATGCGATCATCATAAGAAGAGATGCTGTCCACGAAGTAAAGCGTCTCCGCGGTTTCTTTTTTCTCCATAACCTTGACTTCGCAGGCTTCCGCGAATTCTTCTTCCTTGGTCCAGTCGGCCCGTTTCTTTTCCATTTTGCCCCAGGCGTTGCCCCTTTTTTCAAGGGCGCTCAGGGGTTTCTGAAGAGACTGGGGGACCATGCCCTCGTCAACCATGCCCCGCCTCAGATCGACTATCTTGTTGATGTACTCAATGCCCAGCGGGCATTCTTCTTCGCAGGCACCGCAGGTAGTGCAGGACCAGATCTCATCTTCTTCATAGATATCTCCCATCAAAGGCTTGCTTTCGGCAAACTCGCCCCGCAGGGGATAATTGGCGAATATCTTGTCGCGGCCCTTGATGGTGATGAAACGGGGTGACAGGGGCCTGCCGACGGCGTTGGCGGGACATTGGTCCGAGCACCGGCCGCAGTCAGCGCAGGAATAAAAATCCAGCAGGTGCTTCCAGGTGAAGTCTTCCAGCTTTTTGACACCAAAGGATTCCAGTTCATCAAGCTGTTCATCGGAAACATCATAGCGGACGGGCTTGATATTGCCTTTTTCCAGCCGCATGAAAAAGACATTAAAGATGGAGGTGATGACATGAAAGTGCTTACCCAGAGGCAGAAAACAGAGAAAAAAGAAAAAGACGATATCATGAATGTAATAGGACAGAACATGAATAGCCTGCAAAAATTCAGGTGAGGCTCCGGACAGGATAAGGTGTTCGAACCAGACCAGGGACAGCGGGGCCAGAAAAACGTCATGGCCGGAAGCGGCTACATGGCTGGCTTCAAACAGGCTTTCCGCTATCATCAGGGTTGAGATCATTCCCAGCACGAAAACCGCCTCACCGGTGTGATCATGGCCGTATTTTTCCGGCACCTTGTATCGTTCCGGTTTGGTAACGAGACGCCGATAGGCGGCCAGGACGCAAGCTATCAGTACTGCCGTGGCGGCGTAGTCCTTGAGCACATTGTAGATGCTGCCCAGAAAACCATCCATCAAGGGCATGGTGAAATTTTCCGACAGCCCTATCACGACCAGTTCGGTGGAACGAATGGACAGCACCAGAAAGCCGATGAAAATCATGATATGCAGGACGCCGGCGTACATGTAACGCGGCTGCCGCCATTGCAACAGCCACATTTTGATTACTTTGATGACGCGTTCCGGAATTCGGTCAAAGCGATTATCCGGAGCGGCTTTAATAAGAGGCGCCAGGCGCCTGGCCATAATGTAGGCGAAACATCCCACTCCAATAACGGGAATCAGTAAAGAAAAGATGACGGTGGGAATTCCCAGAAATGAAAATTGAGCCGGACTAACTAATAATGTTTCCATCACAACCTCTTTTTTAATAGTCTTTTGTGCCTTATTGACATGACCTGTTCCAGCGGTCACTTTTGACGACAAATAAACTTTCTTTTTATATGATCAGACCGGGGGCGTCAAGAAAAAAAGCATCTTAATAAAGGCTGTTATAATGTCAGCCCGAATATTTCCTGAATTTTTTAATAAATACTGTTTTCTTTCTGAATTTCAAAATGTTGTAGTATTTTTTTCCCTTAAAACCGGACGTTTTTGCCGAAGCCTTTGGCCCGGTTGTTTTTCCTGCTTGAACTTATGACGCGGTATGATATTGATAATAGACAGCTTCGTAAAAAAGTTCAGATGGAATTTTTTACTTTGTCGTTCGGGAATAAAGTTTCACAAAGCCATCACAACCAAGGGAACCGTTTTTTATGAAGGAACGATTTTATATTGTCTACAACCCTATTGCCTATGATCTGATGGGCATGGTCAATAACCATAACGCCACCATTATTGATATCCTGTCTTATCTCTCGCGCCTGGATGCCCACCAGTTAAACGCCGATAATTATCTTCAATATCTGAATTTCAATCCCGGCCGGGAACGATGCGGCATTAATGATTTTTATGGAATCGACAATTATGCCACTTATTATATCGCCAACCAGGTGGCCAAGTTTGATCCGGAAGCTCATATCTATATCGCAGACGGGAAAAGGGAAAGGATCGACCATATCATCAACCGCGAGCATCATCGCCCGGCGGCTGTTTTTATCACGTCCATCAGCGCCAATTTTCCCACCGCCGCCCTGACCGCGGTGGCTTTGAATCATGGCGGAATTCCGGTGGTGTTCGGTGGTATCCATGTCTCCTCGTCTCCGGAAGATATTCCCATGCTGGTCAAACCGCAATTGCCCCATCCGGAACTGATAAGCCAGGTAAGGGGACCCGGCGATACCCGGGTCATCAGCACCATTCTGTCCGACCTGGGAAACAATTCTTTGCGGGATGAATATATCGGCACGACCACCCTGGAAGACGGCGTCTGGGGCCGTCGTAATATTGCCCGGCTGCCGGGGATAGAACCGCCGTATCTGAAAAAACTGCCCTTGATCGGCAATTACCTGAGTCGCATCACCAGGGGAAACGTGGCCGCGCCTTATCTGGGCTGCCCTTATTCGTGCAGTTTCTGTTCTATCTCCTCGCTGCCGATCAAGCAGAGAAAATTCATGGCCAGGTCGCCCGCGGATTTCGTGGATGAAATCGAGGACGCCCAGAAAGAAGGAGCCACCTTCAAAAATCGTTTTTACGTTTTTCTGCCGGACAATCTGCTGCTGAGCCAGAAAAAGCTGGAGGCTTTTCTGGATGAATTGATCGACCGCCGGGTAAAAATTAATTATATCTCCCAGATTTCCGTGGAAATAGCGGACAGCCCGCGTCTGATGGAGAAACTGCGCGCCTCCGGGGCCTGCCATTTTTTTATCGGGTTTGAATCCCTGAACCTGGATAACCTGCGGTCGATCCGGAAGCCGGTGGTCAAGGAGATCGAAAAAAGCAATCTGTCGGTGAAGCAATATTACGCCCGGCAGATAAAAAAAATTCAGGATCACGGTATCTCCATCCACGGCGCCTTTATCACCGGGATGCCCCACGACTATTTCAATGATTTGAACGACCATTCCGGAAAAGAGGTGGCTGAATTCTGCGTTGACAATCATATCACCATTCAGGCCACCGTGCTTAACGACCTGCCGGGTTCTTTGAATTTCAAGAACAGTCAGGCCCTGGGGAATTACCGCTACGGGCGGCAGGGTACCAGTCCCTATTTCTGCGCTTTGACCACCTCGGACCTGATGGAATCCAACCGGGTTATTCCATCTTCCTTGAAAAGCAGTCCCCTGGTCAGTTTTTACATGACCTATGATGTTGTGCAGCGGGTCTGCGCCCGCAGGACCGCCCTGGCCACTTCTCTTCATTCCGGGTACAAGGCCTGGAGGTATCCCACCGCCAAGGGAAGAGGCGCCGTCAAAGAACGCTTTTATGATGTGGTGGGCTCTGTCGGCGCCCAGCTCGGGGTAAGTTCACACAAGGAACACATCGAAGCGATCGCTTATTCCAACCGGGATAAAGGCTATACCGGCTGCTTTGAGCGTTTGTATAACCAGGAAGCGGATCCACAGGTGCGCCGCCTGTTTAAAGATTATGTTAAGCAATTTGTTCTTTAACCCGGATATGGCATTCGGGGTCAGGGCTGTTCTGGATAACATTGATTTTTATTTGATTCTTCCGGCAAATCTGATAAACATCTGAGGAGGGGGAGTTGTCCGGATATTTCATGGTTTTTTTGATTATCAAGTATTGACGACGGACTTATAAGATATCCGGACCGGTTGCTGTTTCCAATCGTTTGAGACATGGCCATGTCCGAATACTTTATTGTCTACAATCCCATTGCCTATGATTTGATGGGCAAGGCCCATGATAACTCGGCCACCATGGTCGACGTCCTTTCATACATTACCAATCGCGACGCTACCCGTTTGAACCGGGACAATTATCTTGAGTATCTTCAGTTCGATCTTTCCAGAATACGCCATGGTTTGAACGAGTTTTTCGGCATTGAAAATTACGCCACTTATTATGTCGCCAACCAGGTGGCCAAATTCAAAAATGATGCCAGGATATTTGTCGCTGATGGTTATCGCCGAAAAATCGGTACCCTGATTCAGAAAAATCAACGCAAACCCGCGGCCGTTTTTATCACCTGCATCAGCGCCAATTTTCCGGTGGGCGCGTTGATTTCCATTGTTTTGAATCACGCCCGCGTCCCCGCCGTGCTGGGCGGCATTCATGTGTCTTCGGTGCCGGAAGACGTGGATCTGTTGATAAGGCGCCATTGCCCGCATCCGGAGTTGATCAGCCTGGTCAGGGGACCGGGCGATTCGCAAGTAATCGGCCGGCTGTTAAAAGACCTGGACCGGGCCTGCCTGAAGCCCGCTTACACCGGTTCAATTACCCTGGAGGACAAGGTCTGGGGCAGTCCCAACGTTTTTCCCCTGCCGGAAATCGCCCCGCCTTATTTAAAAAAAATGCCGCTTATCGGCGGTTATTTCAGCCATATTTCCCGGGCCAAGGTGGCCGCGCCTTATCTGGGCTGCCCCTATTCCTGTATTTTCTGTTCCATCGCGGCCCTGCCCCTGCATCAGCGAAAATTCATGACCCGGTCGCCGGTGGATTTCGTGGATGAGCTGGCTCATCTGCAGCGGCAGGGGGTAACCTTTAAAAATCGCTTTTTCCTCTTTCTGCCGGACAATATGCTGCTCAGCAGAGGCAAGCTGGAAGCGATCGTCGATGAAATCAACACCCGGGAACTGAAAATCAATTATGTGGCCCAGATTTCCATTGAAGTAGCGGATCACCCCCGGCTGATGGATAAAATGCGCCAGTCCGGAGCCTCTCATTTTTTTATCGGCCTGGAGTCGTTGGACCTGGACAATCTCAAGTGGATCAAAAAGCCGGCCGCGCGTCATATTGAAAAATCCGGTTTGACCCCGGCCGGATATTACGCCCGGCAGATCAACAAAATCCGGGCTCACGGCATTTCCCTGCACGGCGCTTTTATTATCGGCCTGCCTCATGACTATTTCCGCGGCCTGGATGATCATTCCGGGGTGGAGGTGGCCGATTTTTGCCTGGAAAACAGGATTACCATGCAGGCCACGGTCTTGAACGATCTGCCTGGTTCGCGGAATTTTAAAGATTCTCAGGAAAATAATTGTTACCTGTACGGGCGGCAGGGGTCCATCCCCTATTTCTGCGCTTTAAGCACTTCCGATCTGATGGAGTCAAACCGGGAAATTCCCGGCTCGTTGCTGGGCAGCCCGCTGGTGACTTTTTACATGATGTATGACATGTTGCAGCGGGTTAATAATAACGGCAATGTTTTGAAAACCGGCCTGGCCGCGGCCGTCAACGCCTGGCGCCGGCCCAGCCGGAAAGGGGAGCAAAGTCTGAAAGAACGAGCTATCGACGGACTGGCCGCCATGGGCGCCTTTCTCGGCACCGGTTCTCATAAAGATCACGTGGAGTCCATCGCCCGTTCCAACGCGGCGACAGGTTTTTCCGGTTGTTTTGAGCGGCTTTATAACCGGGAAAAGGATCCTGGGGTAAAAAAAATTTTCGGGGATTATATCAAGGATTTTTTATGAAAAGACCGCTGGTGGTAGGAGTTATGGGAGGAGGCCGGTCAGCTGGCCAGATTCTTGACAAGGCTCACCGTCTGGGTGTTCTGATAGCCCAGAACGGCTGGTGCCTTTTGAACGGTGGCCGGGACGCCGGCGTCATGTCGGCCTCTGCCGCCGGAGCGGCCTCGCGGGGCGGGCTGGTTGTCGGTGTTTTACCGGGAGAGACCCGGCAGGGTATGGCTGCCGGGGTGACCATCCCCATCGTCACCGGTCTGGGCAGCGCCCGTAACAGTCTCAACGTCCTTTCCAGCGACGTGGTCGTCGCCTGCCCCGGCGGTGCCGGCACGCTTTCGGAAATCGCCCTGGCCCTGAAGAACAAGACCCCGGTCATCACCATGGGCTTTGTCCTGGAGACCCCGGCCGGGATCGAGCTGGATCAATCCTGTCTTTTTTCGGCATCTGAACCGGAAGAGGTGGTCGATCTTATCCGAACCCGGCTGAACTTAACCAGGGAGACGCCTTGACAGGTCACTTCCGCCAGGGGCTTTATGCTGTTATACCGTTTGTCCTCAACATATCCTCGCCGACGGAAGATTAACCGATAGCGCGGTGAGGAGGCCGAGGTGGTCGGCGGGCTGGAAAAATTACCGGTAAGCAGGCCGTGCCGGGCGTAACTTTCCAGCAGCAGGGGCCAGGGAGGATAGGTGTCAACCACTCCCCCCCGGTCCAGATAAGAATTGATGTGCCTCATAAACGGCTGGTTGGCAGCCTCCAGATAGTAGGTCATTTCCAGGCCTTTTTTTTCGGCGCCCTTGATGCCCCCGCTCAGCTTATTGTAAAAGCTTAACTCATATGGGTGCGTGGTGGCTGTCTGATAAAAAAGAATAATGACCACAA
>JAWOCW010000022.1:0-11078 GCA_046483615.1 Desulfosudaceae bacterium | reverse complement strand
CCAGCCTCGCCCCAGCAGCCTCGCGGCTCTGGCGGCCACCTGATCCTCATCTGCCATGGCCATGCTGTCCCTAACAAACGCACTTAACGGAAAAAACAGGGTAATTGAAAACACCCCCTCACCCAAGGCCCTGCGACGCCACGGCCTCATGCCCGCCGTGGTTTACGGGCAGGGTCGGCAGCCCATGACCTTGACGGTGGACATGAATGAATTTAAAAACCTGCTCAACCATGTCACCAGTCAGTCCCTGATCCATCTTTCTGTCGACGGCGACACCAAAACCGTCATGATTAAAGATCTGCAGCGGCATCCGGTATCACGGAAATTTATTCACGCGGATTTTTATGAAGTCGACATGACCAAGGAAATTCACCTTAACATTCCTGTTGTTGTTACCGGCGAAGCCCAGGGCGTGGTAGATGATGGTGGCGTGCTTCAGATCATCCGACGGGAGCTGGAGGTAATTTGCCTGCCGGGCAATATTCCGGAAACAATCGAGGTTGATGTTTCTGAACTTGGTATTGGTGACGCTATTCATATCAGCCAGATTGCCGTGGGCGACAAGGTCTCTCTGGCCTGGGATGAAGAGGAAGAAGCAGACTATACGGTTATCACCATAGCGGCTCCGACCCTGGAAGAAGAGGAAGAGACTGAAGAGGAACTGGAAGAAGGCGAGGCTGCCGGTGACGAAGGCGGTGAAGGCGGCGAAGAAGCATCGTCGGACGAATCTGCCGAGGATTAAAGCCCGGTCTGGCATAACTCTTTACAAAACAATGTGTTATGACAACGGGAGCGGTTTCATACCTGGTGGCGGGGCTCGGCAACCCGGGAAAAAAATACGCCCTGACCCGCCACAATATCGGGTTTATGGTCATTGACAAGCTGGTTGAAAAATCTTCGCTGAATCTTGATAAAAAAAAATTTGACGCTGTTTTTGGTACTGGTACACTCGGAGGCAATAAGGTTCTGCTGGCCAAACCAATGGCCTTCATGAATAACAGCGGCCAACCACTTCTGGCGCTGGCCCGCTACTTTAAGGTGCCGGCCGGGCAGATGATTATCATTCACGATGATATTGATCTGGCCTGGGGCCGGATCAAGATCAAGACTGATGGGGGTCATGGCGGCCACAAAGGGATTCAATCCATCATGGAAACATTTGGTTTGAATAATTTTACCCGCGTCCGCATCGGCATTGACCATCCCGGAGAATCGGACCGGGTAGTCGGCCATGTGCTGGGTAAGCTGACCACGTCAGAAACAGTCGCTGCCGGCCGGATTATCACAATGGCGCGGGAGGCGGTAATAACCATTCTGGAAAAAGGTGAAAAGGTGGCCATGGACCAAATTCACGGAGCATGGCCGAAAGGCATATCATAGTTGAAATGTAAACCAAAACATGAGGAGGAAACATGGAGTCTTTAACCAGTAACATTCCACTTTTATGCACCGCCATCGGTGTGGTGGGAATCATCTTCGCGTTGATTCTGGCCGGCGTCGTAAAAAGCGCTTCGTCCGGAAACGAGAAGATGAACGAGATCGCGGACGCCATTAAAGAAGGCGCTATCGCTTATCTCAACCGCCAGGCCAAAAGCATGGGTATTACCGGCATCATCATCTGTGCCATCATCTGGATCACCATGGGATCACTGACTGCCATCGGCTTTGCCGTCGGCGCCATCGCGTCCTTTTTTGCCGGCTACATCGGCATGCGGGTCTCGGTTCTGGCCAATGTCAGAACCGCGGAAGCTGCCCGGGGCGGTCTGGCCAAGGGACTGGCCATGGCTTTCAAGGGCGGCTCGGTAACCGGCATGATCGTGGCCGGACTGGCCCTGACTTCAGTGGCCGGTTATTACGCTTATTTACTGTCCACCGGCCTGACCGGTGTTGATGCCGTGGTCCCGCTGGTGGCTCTCGGTTTCGGCGGCAGCCTCATTTCCATCTTCGCCCGCCTGGGTGGTGGAATCTTCACCAAGGGCGCCGACGTCGGAGCTGACCTGGTGGGAAAAGTTGAAGCCGGCATCCCGGAAGATGACCCCCGCAACCCGGCCACCATCGCCGACAATGTCGGTGATAATGTCGGTGACTGTGCCGGCATGGCCGCGGACCTGTTTGAGACCTACGCCGTTACGGCGGTAGCCGCCATGCTGCTGGGCGCTCTTCTTTTTAAAGGCACCGTTTCACAAGCCATTGAATTCCCGCTGCTGCTGGGCGCGGTCTCCATTATCGCCTCCATTATCGCCACCTTCTTTGTCAGACTTCGGGAAGGCAGTGACTATATCATGGGAGCCCTTTACAAAGGCATGTTTGGTGCCGCCATTATCGCCTCAGTCGGCTTCTATTTTGTTACCATGAGTTTTCTGGGTGACGTCGACGGTATGGATGCCAAAAGCCTGTTCTACTGCTCCCTGATCGGCATCGTCCTGACAGTGGTCATCGTTATTATTACGGAATACTATACCGGCATCTACAAACCGGTTAAGGACATCGCCGAAGCTTCGACTACCGGGCACGGCACCAATATCATTGCCGGTCTGGCCGTCAGCCTGCAGTCCACCGCCCTGCCGGTTATCGCCATTTGTATTGCCATATACATGGCCTACGCCCTGGGTGATCTTTATGGCATCGCCATGTCCGCCATGGCCATGCTGTCCATGACCGGCATGGTTATCGCCATAGACGCTTACGGTCCCATCACGGACAATGCCGGCGGCATCGCCGAAATGGCCGAAATGGACGAAAGTGTCCGGAACGTTACCGACCCCCTCGACGCGGTCGGCAATACCACCAAGGCCGTTACCAAAGGTTACGCCATCGGTTCAGCCGGTCTGGCGGCCCTGGTACTTTTTACCTGTTATATCATGGAATTCGAGCTGCACGAAGGCGTCGACGCCAGCAGGGCGGCCATTTTCATCGAAGAAAACGGATTCCAGCTTAACCATGTTCCGGTCCTGATCGGCTTGTTTGTCGGCGGTCTGCTGCCCTTCCTGTTCGCCTCCATCGCCATGCAGGCGGTCGGTCGGGCCGGTGCGGCGGTGGTTGACGAAGTTCGCCGCCAGTTCCGGGAAATTCCCGGTATCATGGAAGGCACTGGCAAACCTGATTATTCCGCCTGTGTCGACCTGGTCACCAAAGCCGCCTTGAAAGAGATGATGATTCCGGCTCTGATCCCGGTAGTGGCACCTATTATTCTCGGTGTCCTCTTTGGGAAAGAACAAGGCGCCCTGGCCGTGGGCGGCCTGCTGATCGGTTCTATTATCACCGGTATTTTCCTGGCCATCTCCATGACTACCGGTGGCGCGGCCTGGGATAACGCCAAAAAATACATCGAAGACGGCAATCTTGGCGGCAAGGGCAGTGATGCCCATAAAGCCGCGGTTACCGGTGACACCGTGGGTGATCCGTACAAAGATACGGCCGGCCCGGCGATCAACCCGATGATCAAGATTGTAAACGTGGTGGCTCTGCTGATGGTTCCGGTTTTGTTTCTGTAAGCCACGCGTTAAATTAGTCATAACATAAAAAAGGGCCGGCCTCTTTAAGGGAGGACGGCCCTTTTTTTATTGTATTTAATAAAGATTTCTGTTATTGTAGAAAAAATATAGAACCGTATTTTTAAATATAATGCCAGACTAAACACGACTTGTGGTGACAATTGTCATGGGTGAAAAAACTAAAACCAAACCAAAATCAGCCAATCTAAACAAAAAATCTCCGAAACTAAATTCTAATAATCATTTCCAGCCTGGTGACCTGGTTGTTTATCCGGCCCACGGTGTCGGCCGCATCGAATGCATTGAGTCCAAAAATATCGGTGACACCAGCGAAGATTTCTACATTATGAAAATTCTGGAAACCGATATGGTCATCATGATTCCGGTAAAGAACCTCAAAACTATCGGCGTTCGGGATGTTATTACCAAAAAAGAAGTCACGAAAATATACAACATTATTAAAGACCAGGTTCCGGATTCCGTTACCACGGAAACTCAGACCTGGAATCGTCGCTACAAAGAGTACATGGATAAGATTAAAACCGGCTCTTTGTATGAAATTGCCGAGGTTTTCCGTGATCTGTTTTTGCTGAAATCAACCAAGGATCTCTCCTTCGGGGAACGCAAGCTGCTGGATACGGCCCAGGGACTGCTGGTAACAGAGCTTTCCATAGCCAAGGGCACCAAAGAGAACTCGGTCATGACAGAGATCCAGTCTTTTTTTCCGCAGCCCCAGCATGCCGCCAAGTAAAAAACATGATTTTCTGATCACAACGGACCACCACCACGACAATCTAAGGCTGGATTCTTTTCTGGCCGAGGCTTTGTCCTTGTCCCGGAATAATATTTCAGGGCTGATAAAACAAGGATTTATAACCGTTAACGGCCGGCCGGGCAAACCCGCCCTTAAACTTAAACCAGGCCAGATTATCGCCGGCCGGATACCGCCCAAGGAAGACCTGTCTTGTCCCTCCCCCGAATACCAGTTCCTGGACATTCTTTTTGAGGATGACCACCTGATCGTCATCAACAAACCAGCCCCGATGGTGGTTCATCCGGCTCCGGGCCATACCGGCGGAACCCTGGTTAACGCCCTGTTGAATTATTATCCGGAAATAAAAACGGTGGGGGAGCCAGACCGCCCCGGCCTCGTCCACCGGCTTGATCGGGATACAACCGGGGTGCTGGTGGCGGCCAGATCAGCAATTGCCCACAAAACCCTGTCAGCCATGTTTGCTGAAAGAAAAATAAAAAAACAATACCTGACTGTTACCTACGGGAAACCGGCTCAATCACGAGGGACTATTGAGTTGCCCCTCGGCAGGCATCCGGTCCACCGTAAAAAAATGTCAGTGGCTGGGATAAACAAGCGAACGGCCGAGTCCAGCTGGAGGATATTAAAAGACTTTAACGATGCCGGGCTGCTGGAGGTAGGTATCAGCACCGGCCGCACCCATCAGATCAGGGTGCATTGCGCCGCGGCCGGATTTCCAGTGGTGGGAGACATGGTTTACGGCGCCCGCTGGACGACCAGACCCTCCCATTTCCATAACCGCGACATGTTCCAGCGGCTGCGGGCCGTTTCCAGACAGATGCTTCACGCCTGGAAACTGTCCCTGGACCATCCGGTGACCAATCAAAGCATGAAATTCATAGCCCCCCTGCCTTCGGACATGAAAATTCTGCTCCGGGAGCTGGGGCGATTAATCCCCAAAGAGCGCGCCACCGACGATTAACTAAAACACTTTCAATTCAGCCGCCAGAAGAAAATCATCAGGGTAAAAAGCCGCGAAGCTCTCCATTATACATCAGGGTTATAACAGATGCGGCAGCAATCAAGGCACCGGGAGGCTTCGTAATGGGCGTTTTCCTCGCTGATAACCTGATCAACCTCATCAAAGGTTTTAATTCGACTGGAGACTTCCAGCTCCGGCATCTTGACCCGATTTTTACTGGTTATTCCCGGCACTGATTCAAAAATGGTACCGCTGATAGTTTTCTGAAAAAGTGATTTTTCCGGTGGTTTGACCGGCTGTCCCTTCAGGAAAAGATCGATAGAACGGGCCGCGCGGCGGCCGCCGCCGATACCCTCCACCACCAGCGAAGCCCCGGTAGCAGAATCTCCGGCCGTAAAAATATAAGGAATATTGGTCTGCAAGGTGTCTGGATCAACCTGATCAATAGTGTCCCAACGGGTGGTGGCCAGGTTTTCGCCCCGCCGGCCGGCTTCTTTATCAATAAAAGAGATATCAGGCCCCTGACCGATGGCCAGAACGATCATATCGGTCTCCAGTACCTGGACGGCGCCTTCCTTGGGCACCGGCTTACGACGGCCACTGTCATCCGGCTCACCCAGTTCCATTTCCTGAACTTCCAGACCGCAGACATTGCCCTCGTCGTCCCCGATAATACGGTTCGGAGAAAACAGATATTTCAAATTGATGCCCTCTTCCTCGGCCGCGTCGATTTCCACCTTGTTGGCCGGCATTTCATTGCGAGTCCGCCGGTAGACGATTGATACTTCCTCGGCCCCAAGGCGAACCAGGGTTCGGACGCAGTCAATGGCAGTGTTGCCGCCACCGATGACAGCGCATTTTTTACCAACCGGCACCGGATTCGGGCTGGCACCCTGCTGATAAGCGGCGAATCTGGTAAGAAAATCGATCCCGGAATAGACCCCGGACAGGTCGTTGCCTTCGATTTTCAGATTATAATCCTTCCAGGCGCCAATACCGAGAAAAATAGCGTCATAACCGGCCGCCACCAGGCTGGCCAGATCAAAATCCAGCCCCAGGGCCATATCGGGCTTATGCTCTATTCCCAGGTTGAGAATACCGTCCGTCTCCCATTGCAGAACTTTCTTGGGCAGCCGGTATTCCGGGATACCATAACGAATCATGCCGCCCAGGGCGGGATTGGAATCAAAAATCGTCACCGCGTGACCTACCCGGCGCAAAAAGAAAGCGCAACTCAAACCGGCCGGCCCGCCGCCGATGACAGCCACTTTTTTACCGCTGTCAGGAGCGCAGGGAATGGGAAAACGCCGGCCGGAATTCATTTCGTAATCAGCCGCGAATCTTTTCAGCTGATTGATGGACACCGGCTCATCCTCAATGCCCCGCCGGCAGCGGTCCTCGCAGGGATGAGGACAAACCCGGCCACAGGCCAGCAAAAGCGGATTCCGCTCGCGAATGGTTCGGACCGCCCCTTCATAGTCACCCGACTTTATCTGCCGGACATAACGCGGAATATCTATCTGGGCCGGACAGGTCTGGGTGCAGGGCGCCAGGGCGCTGTCTTCGGTATTCATGTCCAGAAGCCGTTCCGACATGGTTTTTATCTTGACTATACCCTTGGGACAGGCAGTCTGACAGGCGCCGCAGCCGACGCACTTGGCCTCGTTAACTACCGGATATCCCTCCGGCCCCATCTCAATGGCGTCAAACTGACAGGAGCGAACGCAGTCCCCGTATCCCAGGCAGCCTATCCGGCAGACTCGCCGGCCACCGAACATGGCGTTGGCCGCCTGGCAAGTCTGAATGCCCATATAAGCATAACGATTGTCAGCCCGGTCACCACCGAAGCACTCATTCTCTGAAATGGCCGGTTCCGCGCTGCCCAGGGCCACGCCGATAGTTCCGGCGATAGCCGCGGCGTTATCAGCGTCCGAAGCCACGCACACGGTGGGCGCGGCCTCTCCCTTCACAATAGCTTCGGCTGCCGCGGAACAGCCGGCATAGCCACAGCCTCCGCAATTGGCACCCGGCAAAAGATTTTCTACCTCCGTGATCAGGGGGTCTTCATAAACGTAGAAAACGCGGGAGGCAATACCCAGAATAAGACTGCTGGCGACGCCGAGTCCCAGCATGGAAATAATCGCTGTTCCAGCCACAGTTACACTCCTTATCTGTTTCCAGCCATCCCTTGACGGCAATTAAAAATCGTTGGGAACGGCCAATCATTATCTGAATTACAAATTAACCATCAACCCGCTATTTAAGCCATGCCCTTGAAGGCAAAAAAAGCCAGGGCGATCATGCCGGCAGTTACCAGGCCGATGGAAGTGTCTTCCAGGGGCTTGGGAACCCGGCCGAGATTGATCCGCTCCCGCAGTCCGGCAAACAGGATCAGGGCCAGTCCGAAACCAACCGCGTAGGAAAAAGAGGCGACCAGGGCGGAGATAAAATCATACTCTTCCTTGATATTGATCAGACAGGCTCCCATGACAGCGCAATTGGTGGTAATCAGGGGGAGAAAGATGCCCAGGCCGGCATACAGCGCCGGGATCATCTTTTTTAAGAACATCTCCACAAACTGAACCAGAGAAGCAATTACCAGGATAAAAGCCACTGTTCGCAGAAACTCAATATCATAGGCTTTAAGTAAATAGGTATCCACGCACCAGGTAATCATGCCGGCCATGACCAGAACAAAGACAACGGCCATGGACATGCCGACCGCCGTCTCCATATTTTTGGAGGTGCCCAGAAAAGGACAGTTCCCCAGAAACTGGGCCAGCAGAATATTGTTGATAAGGATACAGCTTATCGCAAGCAGAATATATTCACTCATGATTATGGCTCTCCTATTTGCCGATCAGATTCATTATAAACAACATCAGCCCCAGGGCGACAAAGGCTCCCGGTGCTTCCACCATAAAGGAAAAGGGCAGAAAACCTTCGCCGAAAGGAGACAGGCTGCTTCCAAACAGTGACAGGGTACCGGCCCCGATAAACTCTCTAACCGCGGCGATAGCCGTCAGCGAAAGGGTAAAGCCCAGGCCCATGCCCAGACCGTCGGCAAAAGATGGAATTAAAGAGTTTTTACTGGCAAAAGCCTCGGCCCGGCCCAGCACCAGACAATTGACCACGATCAGGGGGATGAACATACCCAGCTGTAAAAACAAGGCATAGGTATAAGCTTGCATCAGCAGTTCCACCACGGTCACGAAGGTGGCGATAATGGTGATAAAGCAGGCTATCCGGACCTTGGAGGGAATAACGTTGCGAAGCAGGGACACCAGTATATTGGAACAAATCAGCACAAAGGTAGTTGCCAGTCCCATGCCGAGCCCGTTTTCCACCTTGGTGGT
This sequence comes from Desulfosudaceae bacterium, assembly GCA_046483615.1. GTDB lineage: Bacteria > Desulfobacterota > Desulfobacteria > Desulfobacterales > Desulfosudaceae > CAYTQK01. The sequence goes on along the minus strand of JAWOCW010000022.1, from coordinate 2,492 downwards.
AACGGCCAGGACCGGACACAGACCCAGGACCAGCCGGAACGGTGGAACCTCCGCCCATAAACCCTTGGTAAACTCTTGCGTTATGGATTTAGCCATATCATTCTCCCGCACTTTATCTTTATTTTATTTTTTAAAGACTATTCAGCTGTTCTTTGATCCGGGCTTTATTCTGGCTGTAAAAATCACCCGCCCGGGTCACACCGCTGCAGATACCTTTGGAAGTCACAGTGGCCCCGCTGATGGCGTCAATCTGCCCCCCGGCGCTTTTGACCTTGAACTGCCGGCCCGCCTCAAGACCCTCGAACTTCGGCATGATTAATTCCGGATTGGATTTGGCTCTGGAGCCGATTCCCGGAGTTTCGCTGTGGGTAGTCACCCGAACGCCGGTAATGGTATCGTTGCTGATATCAACCCCGACCATAACGCCGATATCCCCGCCATATCCGCCTCCGGCAGCTGAAAAGGCCACTTTCTGGTATTCCCCGTCACTCTTTATCGGGAAAACGGTCACCTCTTCGTCCTGATGGGTCAGCTCAAAACGGTCCTCGATCATATTATTGTCGGCCTCGCCAAAAAGATCTTCCAGAACCGGGCCGCTGACAAACTGCAGTTCCTGCATTTCAATTCTGTCCTGGGTTTTAGCCCGCAAACCGGCCAGCAGTCCCCCGGAAACAGCAGTCAAAACGGTAAGCACTACCACCATTTTTATTAGTTCACGCATTACACTACCTTTCCCATCGCTTTAGGTCTTATTTTATCGACCAGTGGATTGACAAGGTTGATAATAAGAACGGCAAAGACAACACCGTCAATGTAAATGCCTATATTCCGGATCAATACCGTCATCATCCCGCCGGCCGCTCCATAAATAAGCATCGGCACAAAATTTACCGGCGAGGAGGAATCTTCCGTTGCCAGGAAAAAGGCCCCGACCAGGGTATAGCCCGCGAACAGATGAAAGAGCGGCCCGGCGTAATCACCACCACCTGAAAATTGAAACAGCCAGGCGGTTATAAAAATACCGGCCAGGAAAGAAAGAACGATTTCCCAGCGGATAAATCCCCGCAGCATCAGGTAGACGCCGCCGATAATAATTCCCAGTCCGAAAGTGGCGCCGATGCCGCCGGACTGCCTGCCCATCAGCAGATCAGAAGCCGAAAACCCGGCAATAGACTCGGTCCCGAAGTGTTTAAGCGAGGCCAGCGGATAGGCCATGGCAAACCCGGTATCGTAATCAGCCAGCATCTGGTTGAAATCAAAAAACTGGGGCCAGGATACCATCAGCATGGCCATGCTGATCAGGACCGGACTAAAGGGATTGCCCCCGAGACCGCCGAAAATTTCCTTGGCAATGACCACGGCGATAAAAGTTCCCATAACCACTACCCACCAGGGCATGGTGGCCGGCATCAGCATGGCCAGCAAGAGGCCGATCAGGGCGGCATTGCCATCACCGACCGAAACTGGACGACGGCTTATTTTATTGATGATGATTTCCCAGAGAATGGCTGAAGAAACAGCCAGGGAGACGACGCCCACCGCCGGCACGCCGTATATCAGACAACCGGCGATAACCGGAATCAATGCCGCCAGAAAAATATTATAATGCCTGGCCGCAAGAGAGTCGCCGTCATGCCAGAACGGCGCGTGGGAAACAATTAAATTTTTCTCATTATGCATTTTCCGCCTCCGCAGCATTTAGTCTGGCAAATTCGTACTTGCCGAGTTTTATATACTGAAATACCGGTATTCGCGCCGGACAGACAAAAGCGCACAGGCCGCATTCGATACAGGACTGCAAATCACATCTATCGACGGCCTCGGCATATTCACCGGCCTCAAGATACCTGACCAGAACATTAACAGGCAGCCTGGCCGGACAGACGCGAACGCATTCGCCGCAATTGACACAGGCCCTGTCCGACACGCCGGGAATGTCGCCGGCATCCTGGACCATGATGGCATCAGTGTCGGGCCTGACGGGATATGCCTCGGTATATACCGCCATGCCTTTCATGGGACCTCCGAAAACGATCCGATCACCCTCGCTCACCTCCTGGGAGCAGGCTTCCAGGACATGTCCCACCGGGGTACCGATAAGCGCTGAAACCAGACTCCGTTCCCCGTCTTTTCTGATAACGGTAATCACTTTTTGTTGCGGAATCTGCCTGGCTTCATAGGCTCTGGCCACTGAGGCCACCGCTTCGGCGCTGACAAAGAAAATACCGGCCTCTTCACAGCTGGTGCCCGCGGGAATCGGTTGACCGGCTATTTTGACGGCGATCATCCGGGGATTGGCGGCGGGATAAGACATGTCAACCCCTTCCACCTCAACACCGGCAGCGCGAGCTTCAGCCACCATGTTATCCGGGACGGCCAGAACTATTTTCTGGACCGCGAATATTTTTTTGATTAAATCGATGCCCCGCTTGACGTCACCCATCTCGTTTTTAACAACATATTGACGGGTCATGGTAAGAAGATCATCATCA
>JAWOCW010000209.1:0-7210 GCA_046483615.1 Desulfosudaceae bacterium | reverse complement strand
GCCCAGCCTGGTGATCTCTTCCGTGGCCCAGCCTTCGGAGTTACGAAAGGCTCCGGCCGGAACGTTCAACAGCGCCTGGGCCTGGGCGGCTCCCTCGGCGTGGTCGGAATAGGTGATATTAATGGCGTCAAAGGCCTGGCTGTCAGGTGGTGAGGCGCTGATAAGAGCCGAAAGGTCAATGATAGTCTTAGGGATAGTCTCAGGGATAGTCTCAGAGATAGTCTTGGAAATAGTCATGGGCTGGTTCCTGGTGATGCCCCCAATGTTATTTTTTGAAAATTATTATCCGGCCGATCCGGTTCAGCGGCAATATTCCAGGGCGGCTTCTCCCTGGAGCCACTTTTCAAGAAAGTGTTTGATAAGAGTAAGGTCCCGGCGGTTTTCTGCCAGCCGGGTCATTTTTTCCAGCTGGCCGCGGGCGTTGGCGCTCTGACCGGTCAGGGCGTAAAGCTTGGCGCTGCGTTCCAGGTAATCAAGGCCCCGGTCAAATTGTTCCAGGGCGATACTGGACTCGGCCAGGGCGGCCAGGTCGTCGGCCAGGCCGGGATAGTTGCCGTTGACCAGGTCGGACCGGCAGGCCTGGTTAAAAAAAGTCCGGGCCTGTTCATGGCGGCCGGTTTGCTGCATCAAATGGCCGAGGCTGGCGTTAATGGTGGCCCAGGCGGGGTCGTCCCGGGAAGGAACCAGGTCGGCCGCCTGGTTGAGAGTCTTTTCAGCCTGCTGGTATTGCTTTTGTCGCATCAGCAGGATGGCCCGGTGATTCATAATCCGGGCCGTCAGCAAACTGTCGGCCGGCGCCAGGGCAGCCGCTTCAGCCAGGATGGGCCCGGCCGCCTGGTCGTGGCCGTTCTCCAGCAAGGTAGCGGCCTGGTTGGACAAAACCTGGGCGACGCCGGCCGGGTTATCGGTTTGCCGGAAAAGACGGGCGGCCTGATCGAAAAAAAGAAGGGCCTCCTCCGCCCGTCCTTTGCGCCGGTAAATATTACCCATATTGTTCAGGCAGACGGCGACCTGGTCAACCTGATCGGCCAGGCTGAAAAGTTCATGGGCCTGCTCAAAATATTCCAGCGCCACCGCGTCGCACCCCCGATGATAACGATCCATGGCTGTTTGCAGCATTTTCCGGCCCTCCCGGGCCGGTTCCGGCTCGGTTGACGCGACCGGCTGATTGGAGGCGCAGGCGGTTAACAGGCCCGCCGCCAGCATCAGTCCCATCATGATCTGTTTCATAACGGTCCTCATGGTCCCGCCCCGCCAAGGTCATCACAAGAGCCCGGGCGGAAATCATCAGAATTTTATGGCCACAGCCGAGGTTAAGAAGTCGCCGCTTGATGCGCTTCGTCAATCCGGGCCATAACGTAATCGAGAAGCTCTTCCTGCCACTCGTCAATATCAAAGCAATAACCGTCTTCGCCCAGCAGCCCGCCGGGGATCAGGTCACCCAGCTCTTCCGGATCACTGATCATGTCTCCGTAAAAACAGACCGACAGCCACCGATTGTCCGGGTCATCATCGATCACATCCGCCATGACGAACAGCTGGCGGTCATGGCCGGGGCAGGCGGCCCGAAGCGAATAGCTGACTCCGGGACGAGCTTTAAAAGCGAGCGTGGTGTCCGGTTTTGACGTCAGCTGTTCTTTTATCTGCAGAAAAGCCTTTTTGGTGTTGGCGGCCGTTTCCGACCAGGTTTCGATCAAGGATTTCAGGTCATCCTGTTCCTTGCTGTCCATTTTAATCGTCTCCTTTTCCCGTTGGTTTGTTATTTCTCATCTGCCGATAATACCGGCATATCTCAACATAGTCCGGCGCGTCAAGGGTTTCCGCCCTGGCTTCCGGAGATATCCCGGCCTGCTCCAGAATAGTCGTCCAGGCCGCCGGCGTCAGATCCAGGCCGCCGCTGGACAGGGCGTTTTTAATGGTTTTGCGGCGCTTGCCGAAAGCGGCTTTGATAATTTTAAAAAGGATCAGGTCGGGGCAGTCGGCCGGGGTCTCCCGCCGGGTAAAATCGATCTGAATGACCTGGGAATCAACCTCCGGCCGGGGGAAAAACAACTGCCTTTTTACCCGCAGCAGCAGGGAAACCTCGGCGCAGTAACGCAGCATCACGGACAGGCGGCCGTAGTCCCGGCCACCCGGCGGCGCCGTCAGGCGGTCGGCCAGTTCCTGCTGAAACATAAGCACGGCCCGGTCAAACAATTGCCGGTAGGCGATCAGGCGCACCAGGATCTGGGAGGAGAGGTAATAAGGCAGGTTGCCGATGACCGTCAAGCTGCTGCCGGCCGAGGCGGCCAGGGCGGTCAGGTCAGTATCCATGAAATCGGCCTGGATGACCATGACGTTGTCAAGGTTTTCTTGGCGCAGGTTTTGCCTGAGGATTTCGACCAGGCGCCCGTCGGTTTCAACGGCCTGGACCAGGGCCACGCGTCGGGCGGCGGCCAGGGTCAGGGCGCCGGTACCGGCTCCGATTTCCAGGATGGTCTCCCGGCCGGAAAAGTGGCAGCGGCGGATAATGGTTTCAGCCGTTCCGGGATCAGCCAGAAAGTTCTGTCCCAGGCTTTTTCTGGGCTTAAGACCGCGCGCTTTCAAACTTGACAGGGGCGTGACCATGTTCAGCCGGAGTAAGGTGTTGAGGTTTGGGTTAAGATCGTCATAATGTATCACGCCGGCCGCCCCGAAGCAACTTAGTTTCCATCCATAAATGGCCTTTTTCCGCAATCTCGGCGTCAAACTGCGGGGTTGCTTGTGCGGCGTACGACCAGTACGCCTCCGCGCAACCCCTTGTTTTCCTTGACCTTGCGAAAAAATTCACATTTCTGGATTGGAAACACCAGATTGTGCCATCCATGTGAAATGGATGGACACAAATTAATCTGATTCATGGGCCCCGGCCCGGTCAGGCTGCGGCCTGATAACCCGGGGTAATTAACCGAAACGATTAGCCGGACGATTAGCCGGACAATTACCCAGACAATTACCCAGACAATTACCTTGACAATCAGGCCGCCCAGGGCAAAAATAAGCGCCAGGCCGGATGTTTCAAGGGCCGGATACCTCGAGGGTTGATATGCTTAATCGAAAAGATCGGAACTTCTGCGGAGAAACCACCTCATGCCAGGCATACCGCCGGTAATATGCGTAGTCGGAAAAAAGAAATCAGGCAAAACCACCCTGATTGAAAAACTGGTTTCCCGTTTCAATCGGCGGGGCTACCGCATAGGTACCATCAAGCACGCTCCCCACGGTTTTGACGCGCCGGTCGATTCCGGCGACAGTGGCCGGCACGCCCGGGCGGGGGCCGTGGTCAGCATGGTGGCCGGGCCGGGGCTGATCATGACCACCCGGCAATCACCGCCGTCGTCGCTGGATGAGGGGCTTGACCGGCTCCTGCCGCAGCTGGTGGGCGAGGTCGATCTGGTAATTGCCGAGGGATATAAAAAGGAGGCCTGCCCCAAGATCGAGATTTTCCGGCCGGAACGTCATGAGTCCTGGTGCTGCCTGGATGATCCTCTTTTGCTGGCCGTGGTGGCTGATGTTGACCTGGCTGCCGGGGTGCCCCGGTTCGGGTTAAATGAGATCGACCGGCTGGCGGATTGGATGGCGGCCCGCTTTCTGTCCGGGTGAGTGACCGGGCCGGCAGCTCGCTGATCAGGCAACCTGTCAAAAGATGCTCCGGTGGCCCGGAGCTGGTCCGGAAGGCGGATCATAATTTCCGGGGAGTCCATAACGGGGTGTCCATAACGGGGAGTCCATAACGGGGAGCGCATAAAAAAGGGGCGGTGAGATTATGTCTCATCGCCCCTTTTGTTATCGGTGGCGTCCCCAAGGGGATTTGAACCCCTGTCGCCGGCGTGAAAGGCCGGTGTCCTGGACCGGGCTAGACGATGGGGACGCATGGTACTTCTCGCTGGTGGGCCGTGTTGGGCTCGAACCAACGACTCTCTGCTTAAAAGGCAGATACTCTACCGACTGAGTTAACGGCCCTAAAATTAAAAAAATATATATGTCATCAATTTTGGTGTCAACCAAAAAAGGGAGCTTTGCTAAAAAAAAAATTTGGTGGGGCTATTCCGGACCTTTCCGGGATTTTTTTGATAAGGGTGGTTTTGTTTAAATATAAAAAATGAAAATAAGCGTAAATAAGAGAAAAACGAAGATTTTTAAAGAAACCCCAATTGAGCCCGAAAGGGGCGCCGGTCCTAATCGCCCTGAAAATTATTAGGATTTTTAAAAAAAAACAAAGGTCGAAATTAACAGGATTTTTTAACAATATAAAATAAAATAAAGCAAAAACAAATTGTTATATTGTCAGGGTAAACGTTGTTCAGCCTCGGCAAAACTTGTCGTATTTCGGCTTGACCTGAAATTCGAGGTGGTTTATTTCATATCTTAATCGGGGTGAGGCTTCTTCAGGTTTGTCATATTCAGGGGATATCTGTTTTTTTGATGGCTGCTAACCTGTTGGTAATGTTATGGTAACAAAACGCAAATGGTTCCCGTAGCCCGGTCAGACCGAAACTATTGTCTGGTCGCCAAGCGGGGTTGACTGGCTGGCCTGTTTTTCAGGAGTTCAAGCATTTAATCTTTTCTGGTTTTACGTGGTTTTGTTTTTATGGAATCTGTCTGGGAAAAAGTCAAAGCGGAGCTAAAGGCGCATATTCCCGCCAGCAACTTTATGATGTGGATAGAGCCGCTGGAATTAAAGGATAACGACGAAACCCGGGTGGTGCTGGGATGCCCCAACCAGTTTTCCCAAAAATGGATACAGGGATATTACCGTGATTTGATCGCCACCAAATTCAGTACTGTTTCAGGTAAGCCCTATCAGCTCAGCCTGGAGGTGATGGCGACGGAGACCCGCCCGGCCGGAAAGGACGCGGCCGAAACAAGCCCTTCGGAAGAAAAGCGCGGCCGGGGACGCAAAAAGAACAATCACCAGCTCTCTTTGCCCCAGGTCCATGTTCGTCCTCAGACCGGCCGGTTATTGAAAAAAGAGTTTACCTTTGACAATTTTGTGGTGGGGGAAAGCAATGATTTCGCCTATTCGGCCGTGCTTTCCATGGGTTCCAGCCGGAATGCTTTTAACAACTCCCTGTTTCTGACCTCTCAATCCGGCATGGGCAAGAGCCATCTGGCTCAGTCCCTGGGGCACCAGTACCTCTCCTCTGATCCCGGCGCCCGCGTTTATTACCTGACGGCGGAAGATTTTTCCAATGAAATGGTCTACGCCTTTAACACCAAATCCATCAATAAATTTAAAGAACGCTTTCGGGCCGGCTATGATATGCTTCTTATTGAAGACCTCCACGCCCTGGCCGGAAAGGAACGGACCCAGACCGAATTGTCGCAGGTTCTGGACTATATGATGGAAGCCGATAAAAAGGTCTTGTTTACCGGCTGCTGCCTGCCGGGCGAGATCCCCAGGTTGAACAAGCAATTGCAGTCCCGCCTTTCGTCGGGCCTGATCACGGCCATGGATCGGCCTGATTTTAATACCCGGGTCAGAATTCTGCGCAAGAAATGCCAGTTGCACGGCTATGTCATGCCCCGGGTGGTGCTGGAGTATCTGGCGGATAATCTCAGCGAAGATGTCCGTCAGCTGGAAAGCGGCCTTACCAGCCTGGCCATGAAATCATCCCTGCTGGGGGTGCCCATTGATATTGAGCTGGCCGAAAGCGTTGTTAAAACCATCACCGTTCTGCGCCGCCGGATTACCCTGGATGCTATTAAAAAACTGGCCTGCGCGGAATATGGTATCCCGGTCCGGGATATTGAGTCACGTTCCCGTCGGCAGCCGGTGGCCTGGGCCCGGCAGGTGGCCGTCTTTTTGTCCCGCCGCTATACGGATCATTCCCTTAAGGCCATTGGCCGGTGCTATAACCGGTATCATGCCACTGTCATCCATTCCGTCAACATCGTGGAAAGTGCCATGAAAACCCGGCAGTCCGTCCGGCAGGAGATCAACCGACTGGCTCAGAAACTCGAAGAAGGCGGTTTTTAATCCGGAGTCCTCGGCGGCCGCTGCGACCGGTCGGGGCCCTCCCTTTTTACCGGCCAAAAACAATCCGGCATGACATTATCCACCAGCACCTTCAAAAAGATTGGCCGCGTTGTCGGCCGCGAAAATTGTACCCGGGAAAAGGCCGAGACGATCTGCTATGCCTACGACGCTACCGCCCGGGTCTGCCTGCCGGAAGCTGTCGCTTTTCCCGCTGACGCGGCCGAGGTGGCGGCCCTCCTGAAACTGGCCAACCAGTTTGATTTTCCCGTTATTCCCCGGGGATCCGGTTCCGGTATGACGGGTGGCTCTTTGCCCGTCCGGGGCGGCCTGGTCCTGGTTACCAGCCGCTTGAACCGCATCCTGGCCATTGATCCCGAAAACCTGCTGGCCCGGGTACAGCCGGGAGTGATCACGGCTGATTTGCACGCGGCGGTGGAAAAAAAGAATCTTTTTTATCCGCCTGATCCGGCCAGCGCCGCTTTTTCCAGCCTGGGCGGTAACGTGGCCGAAGGCGCCGGGGGGCCCCGGGCCGTCAAGTACGGGGTTACCCGGGATTATGTCATGGGCCTGGAGGTGGTCCTGCCCACCGGCGAGATCATCCGGACCGGCGTGCAAACCGTCAAGGGAGTGGCCGGTTACGATTTAACCCGGCTCTTGATCGGTTCCGAAGGTACCCTGGGGGTGATCACGGAAATTCTGCTGCGGCTGTTGCCCTTGCCGGAAGAGGTCCGGACCATGACGGCGGTCTTTGACGACATGTCCATCGCCGCTGAAACCGTGTCCGGAATTATCGCCGGCGGTATTATTCCCCGGACAATCGAATTTTTGGACAACACCTCGATTCGCTGCGCCGAAAACAGCCTGCGGGCGGGCCTGCCGGTGGAGGCCGAGGCCATGTTGATTCTGGAAGTGGATGGCACGCCGGCTGAAAACGAGGCCGCCCTGGCGCGGCTGAGCCGCTTCTGCCGGGAAAAGGGGGCCGACGTCAAGATCGCCGCCGACCGGCTGGAGGCGGATCGGCTGTGGCAGGCCCGCAAAGCCGTGTCTCCGGCCCTGTTCGCCTATGGCCCGGATAAGATCAACGAGGATATCGTGGTCCCCCGGAGCCGGATCCCGGACATGATCCGAAGAATCCAGCGGATCGGCCGGGAAACGGGATTGGTCACGGCCGGGTTCGGGCATGCCGGTGACGGCAATATCCATGTCAACATC
>JAWOCW010000168.1:0-2842 GCA_046483615.1 Desulfosudaceae bacterium | reverse complement strand
TGCACCTGGACACGGTTATTGTCAGCGAGGAGCGCAAGGAGATGCGGCTATGGAGTCAAACGGCCGAATTACAGCTTCCCAATTAAATATCAAGGATTTGCCCTGGCGGATCATCTGGGATAAGGAAAAATGTACCCTGTGCGGGCGGTGCACCGCTGCCTGCCCGGTACAGGCCCTGGAACTGGGGGTGTTTCAAAAACGTCGCGTGGCGGCGGACCTCCGGTCCGGTCAATCCCCTTCCAGCGATTACAGCGTTTATCATGGCATTCGCCAACGCCTCCTTCCCGAAGCCGCCTGCGTGGGCTGCGGTATGTGCAGCTGGTGCTGCCCCAACGAGGCCATTCTCCCCGTCCGCAATGACGAAGCCGACAAGCTGGTCTTTCACGTCAATCAGGGCGGCCTGCCCCGCCGACGCGGCGGCCGCAGAAACTCACCCGGCGGCATTCTCGACCGCCTCAAGTTTATCCGCATCTCCATGCTGACCGATCCGGCCCTGGACGCCGGTCGACATGAATTTGAACTGCGGACTCTGCTGGGACGGCTGCTGCCGCCGGAAGAGAACCTGCTCCACGTCCGTCAAAACGGCTGGATACCGCCGGTCCGGGAAATCTACCCCCTTATAATCGGCGGAATGTCTTTCGGGGCCCTGTCGCCGACCATGTGGGAAGGATTGCAGATGGGAGTGACCTATCTCAACGAAGAGCTGGACATGCCGGTCCGCGTGTCCAGCGGCGAAGGAGGCTGCCCGCCCCGGCTTCTCCGCAGTCGTTTTCTGCGTTATGTCATTCTCCAGATTGCCAGCGGCTATTTCGGCTGGGATGAAATCATTCACGCCCTCCCGGAAATGAAAGTGGACCCCTGCGCCATAGAAATAAAATACGGCCAGGGCGCCAAGCCCGGCGACGGCGGCCTGCTCATGTGGAACAAGGTCAACCAGCTGATTGCCGCCATCCGGGGCGTGCCGACCGGCGTCAACCTGCCCAGTCCGCCCACCCACCAGACCAAGTATTCCATTGAAGAAGCCGTGGCCAAAATGATCCAGTCCATGTACATGGCCTGGGGATTCCGGGTGCCGGTCTATCCCAAAATTTCGGCCTCTTCGACTTCCCTGGCCGTTTTGAACAACCTCTCCCGGAACAAGTATGCCGCCGGCCTGGCCATTGACGGTGAAGACGGCGGCACCGGCGCCGCCTATAACGTCTCCTTGAACAACATGGGGCATCCCATTGCCAGCAATCTCCGCGATTGCTATCTGAACCTGGTCAAACTGGGCATGCAAAACGAAATTCCGCTGTTTGCCGGCGGCGGTACCGGCAAAACCGGGAACCTGGCTGCCAACGCCGCCGCCCTGATCATGCTCGGCGCCAGCGGGGTGCAGACCGGTAAATACATTATGCAGGCGGCCGCCGGCTGCCTGGGGTCGGAATCAGATCGCTGCAATATCTGCAACGTGGGGCTCTGCCCCAAGGGGATCACCTCCCAGGACCCCCGGCTTTACCGCCGACTTGACCCGGAAGACGTGGCCCAGCGCGTGGTCGACGTGTTTGTCAGCTTTGACACGGAGCTCAAAAAGATTTTCGCGCCCCTGGGAAGATCGACCTCACTGCCCATCGGCATGTCAGACGCTTTAGGCATAGATGACGCGGCCGTGGCCGAACGATTGAGTATCAAATATGTTGTTTAGGAATAACCAAAAATGGATCAATGGTTTAAAATAAGTGGCAAGAAAAACGGCCTCCGGATAGAATCCCGGGTCCTGGAAGAGGCGCTGCAACAAGCCGTGGCGAACCGGGAAAGATATATTGAAGTGGAAGCCTGTGGCCAGCACGGCCTTGGCGGCCGTTTGTGGCAGCCCGACGGCGAAAAGCTCTTCGTCAGGGTGACCGGTCAATCCGGCCAGCGGGCGGGCTCCATGGGTGTGCCCAATACCTGTATTGAAATCATGGAACCGGCCTCGGATGACGTCGGCTGGCTCAACGCCGGCGCCGAGATCATAATTCACGGTCATGCCGGCAACGGCCTGGCCAATGCCATGGCCCAGGGCAAAATTTACGTGGCCGGTAATATCGGCGCCCGCGGCATGACAATGACCAAGAGCAATCCCCGGTTCGAGCCACCGGAAGTATGGGTTCTGGGGGGAGCGGGTGATTACTTCGGTGAATTCATGGCCGGTGGTGTCGCCGTCATCTGCGGCCTTGACGCTCAGAACCCGGACAATATTCTCGGTTACCGACCGCTGGTGGGCATGGTCGGCGGACAGGTCTTTTTCCGCGGCCCCCACCAGGGTTACAGTACCGGCGACGCCCGGCTCCGGCCGATTTCAGATAAAAGCTGGCACTGGCTGCTGGACAACCTGGTCCTGTTCCTTGAGCGGATCGGCAAACCGGACTTGCTGGAAAGTCTTTCCGTCCGCGACGACTGGCAGTTGCTGGTCGCCCGCCCGCCTCGGGAAAAGACCGGTTCCGGCAAGAAATCCATGGCCGCTTTCCGGGCCGATACCTGGGACAAGGAGCTGGGCCCCGGCGGCCTGATCGGCGACCTGACCAGCCTTGATCGCGATCCCATTCCAGTGATAACCACCGGTGAACTGCGGCGCCACGTCCCGGTCTGGGAAAACAGGATTTACCAGGCCCCCTGCCAGGCCGCCTGTCCAGCGGGAATACCTGTTCAGCGGCGCTGGGGCTTGATCCGGGAAGGATTGGTGGACGAGGCCGTGGAAATGGCCCTGGACTATACCCCTTTTCCGCCTTCGGTGTGCGGTTATCTCTGCCCCAACCTGTGCATGTCGGGATGCACCCGCCAGGACGACCTGATGCGGCCGGTCGACGTTACCCTGTTGGGC
>JAWOCW010000160.1:0-8227 GCA_046483615.1 Desulfosudaceae bacterium | reverse complement strand
AGCACCTGGTCGGCGATGGTCCGTATGGCCCGTTGCCAGTGGCGGTTCCGGGCTGGCCGGGGGGACTGGATAAGGCTCCGCAGATCGGCGAAGAGGCGTTCCTCGGCGCCTTCCCCGCGCTGCTGAATAAATCCCAGGAGGCGCTCGGCCTTGGCCCGGCAGCGCCGGTCGCTGTCGCCGAACAGGTGGATGCCGGTGGGCAGGGGCGTGCCCCGGCCGTCCACCAGGCGAAGGCCCTCCGCCGGCCGGGGGTTGTCCGGGTCCGGGCTTTCGATTGTCCAGGATTCCCCGCCCGGCAGGGGCGTCTCGCTTTCCAGCCCCTCCCCGTCCGGCGGGGTCCGCGCCTGGGACCGCGCTTGCAGCCAGGCATAGACCTCTTCCCAGGTGACATCGTCAATCCCCCTCCGCCCAGGTTTTTTACCAAAAGAGGCGGGAACTTCCGGCAGCCCCGGCGGCAGAACCAGGCTGGCCCGGGCGCCGGATCCCTGGCGGGCGAAAAAGGTTCTGGCCTGGGCCCGCAAATAGGAATTGATGACCATGTCCTGGGCAAGATTGCACAAATGGACGTCCTGGCCGGGCCGCGTCCGGTGTTCGTGGTTTAAGACGACATGGAGCATCTCATGAATCAGCAGGCCGATCAGTTCTTCGGCCGGGGTTTCCAGCGCAAATTGCGGCTGATAGTACAGCATCAGGCGCTGCCGGGATTCGGTCAGCGCCAGGGTGGACACCCCTTCATTGGCCGCCAGTTCCACGGTCTGATAAAAATAGGAGGCAAAGCGGCTGCGCGACCACAGCCTTTCCAGGACGGCCGCCCATTTGCCGGCGGCGGTTTCCAGTGCAGTCTCCGGTGAAGTTTCCGGTGCAGTCTCCGGTGCAGTTTCCGGTGTAGTCTCTGGTTTGTTCTGGGGCGCGTTCTTCAGTGTAGTCTCAGGCGGGGTTCCGGGCGGAACGGAGGCGGCGTTGTCAGAAGCGGCGGCGGTCGTCATTCCTGCTCCAGCATTTCAGCGACCTGGCGCTTGATCCGGGCGGCCAGGTCGCGGTCTTCCAGGTGTTCCAGGGCCGGGGGGATCTGGGTGAAAACGGCGCATTGCTTGATCAGCAGATACACGAAAGACAAGCGCAGGTCCGCCCGAACATGGCTGATAAAGGACATGATATTGGCCAGGGTTTCCAGGCCGTCGGCCGGCAGCCGGCCGTCGGCGGCCAGGTTCATGTCCCGCAGGGTATCTGTAGCCCCGCTCAGGGCCCACAAAATATCCTCCGGGCTGACGCGGTCGGACTTGACCGCTTCCAGCCTGGCCGGGTCTCCTCGCAGCACCTCCCGGGTGGTCAGCTGCCGAGGCGCGGTCAACTGCAGGACAAAATCATCGCAGGCCACCCGCCCCACCAGGGCGCGGATGACCTTTTCCAGGGCGGCCGCCCGGTCCGAGGACAGGCAGTCCACCAGGTCCTGGTGGGTCCGCAAACCATAGGACAGGTAAAGGGTCTGGGAGACCTGGTGCCAGCCCCGGGGATTGGGGTGGATATTGGTTTCATCCCAGAGTCTTTCCGGGTACTGGCTGATGTACCGGGTAACCGAGGGGTGAATCTTTTCCCGGTGGGCCCAGTCCAGCCAGTTGCGGGCGTCCGGCTTAAGGTGGAAGATGGCCAGCCGCCCGTCCAGGGCGGCGTCGTCAAACTGGGTGATGGTGGTGCTGTCGGTTTCGCCCAGGTTCCCGGCCAGGACCACAAAGGTCTGGTCAGCCAGGCGGTGCTCCCCGCAGATTTTTTCGGTGATGATCTGAAACAGGGTCTGAATAACGGTGGGGTGGGCCCGGTTGGCCTCGTCCAGAAACCAGAGGATGCCGTCAAACCCGGCCGGCACCGTTTCCGGGGGAATAAAGGCCGGCCGGTAGTATATCATCCTTTCCGCCTGGTGGTCAGGCACCGGATAGCCCCCCAGGTCGATGTTTTCCTTGAAGGCCAGGCGGGTGTCGATGAACAGAAAATTCTTCTCCCGCGCCATCTGCCGGACCACCTCCGACTTGCCGATGCCGGGATGCCCCACAATTTTGACAGCGTAGTTAATGGTGGCCTCGGCCGCCAGGTAGTTGGCCAGGATTTCCTGGAGGGCCGGAATATCGACTTCGACCGCATCTTTTCTCATCTTTTTCTCCCGGCCCGGGTAAAATAAGGTACGGCGGGAGCCGCCCCCCGCCGTACCGTAGGTGCCGAATCAATCCCCGGCCGCGCCCGTCGATTGCCGTCCGCGACCGGCCCGACCTTACTCGTTCATCTTATAGGCGTCCACCAGGGAGTAGACATGCTTGTCCAGCACCCGGGTAAACTCCTCTTCGTCCACCACCGGGCTCTTGATGATCTTCAGGGCCTGGTCCTTCTGGGCCTGGGTGGAGGTGGGTTTAGTGTGGATGTCCAGGGCGTACTTGGAAAAATCGCGGACAAAGACGTCAAAAATCTGGTTCAGCAGTTCCTCGTCGATCTTTTCGATGGCGGCGCTTTCGATGATCAACTGGCCGTAGGCCACCAGGGTAAATATTTCCCCCACCGCCAGCAGAAAATCAAAGTCGCCCAGCATCTGGTCTTTTAATTCCATGCCGGACAGCATCAGCCATTCCACAAAGGCGTTGATCTGTTCCTGGAAGACGTTAACGTTGGGCAGGTCGACGCTGTTGTAGGCGATGTTGTAATCGTGGAACTGGATCTTGCCGTAGCCTCGGGTGGGTCCCTGCTGAAAGAGGTAGTCATCGTTTTCCGGGCCGTTCATGCGGGGGACTTCCGGGTACTCCTTGGGATTGAAAAAGAAGTTGGGCAGCAGCTTGGCGATCAGGGCCATGTTGACGTGGCGGGTCCCTTCCAGCTTGGGAAAGCCCCGCAGCTCTATCACCGCCTGGGAGAAATAGTTGTCTTTTTCAAAGCCCTTGGCGGCAATGATGTCCCAGAGCATCTCGTGGACCTCTTCGCCCTGGATGGCCACCTTCATCTTCATGATGGGATTGTAGAGCAGGTAGCGCTTGTCGTCCGCCGAGGCGGCCCGCATGTAGTCGGTGGCCCGCAGGCCGAACAGCTTCATGGCCGCCAGCCGGCAGAAGGAATCCAGGAAGAGCCGCTTGACGTGTGGGAAATCAGTGACGTACTTGCCGTACACGTTGCGGTGAGCGGCATGGTTGAGGGATTCGTAAAAGGAGTGGGTGACGATGCCGGTGGCTCCGGAACCGATGTTGAACTTGCAGATATTGATGGTGTTGAGCATGTCATCCCAGGCCTTGGGTCCCCGGGCGGAGATGTCGGCGTCGGTGATGGGATAATCGTGCAGAATGAATTCCGAGACATAGTTCTGGGCCTGGATGACATTCTGGACGCACTCGTACTTTTCATGATGCGAATCCACCACGAAAAAGACGTATTCGTCGGTGCCGGCGATTTTGCCGAAGACCGTGATGGTGGAGGCCTCATTGCCGTTGCCGATATAATACTTGGTGCCCCGGGCCAGGTAAGTGCCGTCTTCCTGGGGATAGAGCTTCATCTCCGAGGAGTAGATATCGGCGCCGTGCTCTTTTTCGGACAATCCAAAGGCGCACAGGGGGTTCTCCCGCAGGGTCTGGACGGCCCGCTGCTTGAGCTCCTCGTTATCGCCCAGAAAAATCGGGTCCAGGCCCAGGGTGGAGACGTGGTACATGTACCAGTAGGCCGTGCCGTAGAACCCGCAGATTTCGGAGAATTCGAACATGCGGTAGGTGCTGTAGTACTGATCCTCCTCCCCGTAGCCCTGGGGAAGAAAGAGGGTTTCAAAGATGCCTTCCTTTTTGACGAACTCGGCAAAGTCATAGGTGAATTCAAAGGAGAAAAAATCCTCCTTCATCTTTTTCAGGCCTTTGTTTTCGAAGAATTCAATGGTCTTGAGCATTATCTCCCGGGACCGTTCGTCCGGATAGTTTCTGTCCTGGTATTTCTTGGGGTTGAGCAATAGCATGTCAGGCTCCTTCATTTTGGAATTGGGGCGCGTGTCGCGCGGTGGGCGGGCCTGCCTGGCGGCGGGCCGGTTGGGTAGGTATATCTTAGACCATCAGATTCAGCGGTTCGATGTATTCCGGATCCTCCTGGTCAATGATGGCGATGATGTCTTTGTGCAGGCGGCGCTTGTGTTCCCCGAATATGGATCGTTTCTTGTTGAAGCTGCCGGCGAAGGCCAGGGCCTGGGTCATGAGGTCGTCCTTGTCAGCGCAGGCTTGTTCGATAATGTGATGGGCTTCCAGTTCCGGGGCGGCCACCCGCTGGCCGGTCAGTTTCATGAGGTTGAACTTGTAATAGGGGATGGCCTTTTTCACAAACGCCACCATGCCGGGCAGGAAAGGGATGCTGACGTCCACCTCCGGAAAACAGAAGTAGCCCCGGTCCGACTTCATCAGCCGGAAATCGCAGGCGCAGGCCAGTATGGCCCCGTTGCCAAAGGCGTGGCCGTTGATGGCCGCGATTACCGGCACCGGCGCCAGGAGGCATTTTTTAAAGACATCGTTCATGGCGTACATGAAGGCCCGGATATCGTCCATGGCCTTTTCGCCGAACCGCTCCATCATCCATTCCAGGTCCACCCCGGCGGAAAAAAACTTGTCCCCGGCCGAGGTGATGATAATGGCGGTGACGGATTCATCGGCCAGGGCCTGGTCAATGGCTTCGCCCATGGCCTGGGCAAAGGCCAGGTTCTGGCGGTTTTCCCCGTTGTCCATGGTGAGCACAGCTACCGTGCCTTCCAGGGTCAAATCAACAATGCTCATGTCCTGCTCCTGTTTTCCGGTTTCGGTGATGGGGCCCGGGCTCGCCCGGGGCCCGATTTTGCCCGCACAGATAAATATACACGGCAAACCATGGAAAATACAAGTCGGAAAATTAATCGTCGAAAAAATTCATCCTTCGGGCGAGTCGCCTTGACCGCATCTGCTTTGTTGCAGGACACTCGCGGTATAAGATGTAGGGGCGGCCTTCACAGGCCGCCCGATGATCGGGAAGGCTGAAGCCTTCCCCTACATTTTCGTGTCCTGCGCCTTGCAGCTGCGCTCAAATCAACTCGTGAAATATCCGGGTTAGTTGTTTATATCGCGTTTAAGAGTCATTCCAAATCCCGGCCAGTGAAGCGGATATCCCCACAAAATTATGATCTTTGTTTATAAAAAAAGCCCCCGTGAATGATCACGAGGGCTTTTTTTAATTGAGCCGACCGGCCGGAATGTCGAGACCGGATTCGGTTTGGGTTTATTTCTGGGCGTAGCTTGAGACCGAAAAGTCCGGGTAGGCGTTGCCGCCGTGTTCGGAAAAGTCGAGCCCCTCGGCCTCTTCTTCCGGCGATACCCGCAGACCAATCGTCTTGTCGATCAGCTTGAACATGATAATGGCTGCTATAAAGGTCCAGGCAAAGCAGGCGCCGATGCCCAGCAGCTGTACGCCGATGATGGAGGCTGAGGTGCCGCCCAGGTTGAAGATACCGGCAGCCAGCGTGCCCCAGGCCCCGCACACGCCGTGAACCGAAATAGCGCCCACCGGATCGTCAATCCTGATTCTGTCGAAAAAGAGCACGGAAAAGACCACCAGGGTTCCGGCAACGGCACCAATGATGATGGCGCTGCTTGGTGACACGTTGGCGCATCCGGCCGTAATTCCCACCAGCCCGGCCAGGGCACCGTTCAGGCTCATGCTGATTTCCGGTTTGCCGAACTTGATCCAGGAGACTATCATGGCCAGCACGGCGCCTGAAGCAGCGGCCAGATTGGTATTAACGAAGATCATCGCAATGCTCTTGTCCGCCGTGGTGGTGGAGCCGGGGTTGAACCCGAACCAGCCCAGCCACAGGATAAAAACTCCCAGCGCCGCCAGCGGAATGTTGTGGCCGGGAATGGCCCGGACCTTGCCGTCCTTGGTGAACTTGCCCAGGCGGGGACCCAGCACGATGGCGCCGGCCAGGGCCGCCCAGCCGCCCACGGAGTGGACTACGGTGGATCCGGCAAAGTCGATGAACCCGAGACCTTCCAGCCAGCCGCTGCCGTTGAACAGGCTGCCCCAGGCCCAGCTGCCGAATACGGGGTAGATCAGGGCGCTGAGCACAATCGTGTAAGCTATATATCCGATGAATCTGGTTCGTTCCGCCATGGCCCCGGAGACAATGGTTGCTGCCGTGGCGCAGAACACGGCCTGAAACATCCAGAAGGCCAGGACCCATGGATCGCCGTCCGGAGAAAAGTCACTTAAGAAAAACCCGCTGGTGCCGAACCATCCGGTGGAAGAGGCTCCGAACATCAGCCCGAATCCGATGGCCCAGAAGACCAGGCTGCCGAGGGAAAAGTCCATCAGGTTTTTCATTAGAATATTGACCGAGTTTTTGGCCCGGGTAAAGCCGGTTTCCACCAGTGCGAAGCCGGCCTGCATGAAAAACACCAGGCAGGCCGCTATCAGCGTCCAGAGGTAGTTGGCATGAACCTGAACCAGCTCAATGGCCGCGGCGTTGGTGGTCGGCGAGAGGGCCTCTTCGCCGGCCCAGGCGCTGACGGATGTTCCCAGTAGCAGAACCGGTGCCATATATATCATTCGTTTCATCGTTCTCTCTCCTTTCATTACTGATCCGGATTTTTTTATGATATATCCGGATTAAATAGCGGCGCTGCCTTTTTCGCCGGTTCTAATGCGCACAATATCTTCAACCGGCAGGACAAATATCTTGCCGTCTCCGATTTTGCCGGTTCTGGCCTGGTCCTGGATGATCGACATGATCCTTTCGGTCTGATCGTCGTCGATGATCACCTCCAGTTTGATCTTAGGCGTAAAGCCCACCTCGTATTCAGCTCCCCGGTAAATTTCGGTATGACCCCGCTGGCGGCCGAATCCTTTAACTTCGGTGATGGTCATCCCCGCCACCCCCGCTTCATTCAACGCGATTTTCACATCGTCAAGCTTGAATGGCTTGATGATTGCTTCGATTTTTTTCATGCGCCTTTCCTCCTTGTATAAAGCCATGCAGGTGCCGCGTGATTAATAAATTGTTTCTATAACTATTGAATTATTCAGTTTTTATGGTTTTTGCCCTGATGAACATCATAAATCAGGGAGATGGTGCCCTTTAGTCCGGATATTTCATGAAATGTCCGGGTCAGCGCGGGGTTAAAAAGCAATCGAAAAACCACCACCACCATAAAAATCAACGTCCTGATCTGGCAGGGTGTCGTTATCGAAGGATTCCGTATAGGCCACAAAGGCCGACAGGCTGATCGCGTCGGTGACCGGAACGTCGGCCGTTATCGAGAAGTTATAATCATAGAGGCCGTGATCTCCGTCCGCGGCATAGCGATTTCCGGCGTAACCGGCCGTGGCCCCGAAGCCGAGGCCGATTATATCAGCCAGTTCCAGGTCATAGGAAAGCCCTGCCGAGAGGTAGTACTCGTCGACCTCATCATAGTCATAATAGAAATCGAGACCGGCAGACAGACCCGCGAGCAGCTCAACCGAGCCACCGGCAAACAGTTCGCTGGTCGCCTGGGCTCCGTTGGGAAAGGTGTACTCGATGTGCCCGATGGTCATATCCACTGGACCGAGGGAAAATCCATAGGAGAGCGTCAGGTCGATTTCCGAAAACTCTTCGCTTTCCAGGGTGCCGTCATAATCGTCCAGGTCGTAGTTGCCCCACACGTTCAGGCCAAATCCCTTTTCAGTGGTTACGTCCAGAAACGGCTGGACCACCGCCCCATCATTGAATGTAATCCCCCGCCATACATAAGCGGAAACCACATCTGCTCCTGCCGATACCGAAGCCGCCGAGGTGCTGCCGATTCCAATTACCGAACACAGACCCAATACACATAGAACCAAACCCAACCGTTTCATGATGCCACTCCTTTTCCTGTTATGGATGATTATGGCGCGGATGTCGGAATGGTGTCTCCGTTCCGGTCTCCCGCGCCGGATACACAGGAACAATGCATTAGTCATGCCATCTTTGGCTGATTGTCGGGAGCGCTTGATTAGCAGGCATTCGGAGAGAATGGGGAGTAATTATTCGCCATCAGTTTATTCCATAATTGTAAATTTACATATAATACACAACAAAAATGTAGTATTTGCAATTCCAATTCCGGACCGAATTCCGGGGACACCATACTTAATTCAGAAAATGACAGGCGCTTCCGTAATTATGCTTGAATTAAGTATGGTGTCCCCGGAATTGGGGGGTATTAAATGTCATATATGA
>JAWOCW010000079.1:0-4518 GCA_046483615.1 Desulfosudaceae bacterium | reverse complement strand
ACAGCGATACAGATAAGTCCGATGATCGTCCTGCCGGAAGGCTTCTGCCGGAAAACACTCAGGTCGGCTTTTTCTCTTACGGCTTGAACTACAAATCCGGTTTTCAATAACTGTACGGCCAGTCTTCTGGAAAAGCTCAAAAAAAATCTCCTGTTCTTATGCTTGCAGCAGGCAATTAGAGCTTGAAAGCTTCAAGACGATATATTATCTTGAATGACAGAATTAAGCCATAAATGATTGAAAATGAACTGCCTGGCGAATCCATCAAAGATTCCATAATAACATACGATGACGACTCTTTCCGAACAACTGGGGAAACTTGTTTCAGGTCCGCAACACCCCGGCCACGATTATATTTTATCAAAATACACATATGAAGATATATTTGCAATAGCTGGTACTTTGCAAAAAAGTTATTTTTCTTCCGAAAAAACGGAATCCATCTGTCTTTGCCTGAAGGACAAGGGCCTGATCGCGGCGGCTCTGCTGGCCGCCCTGACCCGCCCGGTCAAACTCATCATCCCTCATTTTTTTTCGGAATCCGTTCTTTGGGAAATGCATCAGGCGCACGCGTTTTCAAAGGCCCTCCTGGAAAAACCGGTTGATCTGCCACCGGAGGTGGAAATCATTGTGCCTGCCCGGGACATTTCAGACCGGACAACGTTTGACAACTCCTTCGTTCGTCACCCTGACAGCGAAATTGTCAAACTTTTTACCGGAGGTTCAACATGTGTGCCCCGGATCTGGTCTAAAACCATACGCAACCTGTTTGCGGAAGCGATTTATCACCGCGGAAAAATGCAGGTATCACCGGATGATCTCTTCGCGGCAACCGTGCCGCCTTTACATATTTACGGTCTTTTATTTTCGGTTCTGACTCCGTTTGTCGCCTCTGCCACAGTCATTGACGACGTCTTGACCTATCCCCACGAAATTCAAACCGCCATAAGCCGCAACCGGGCGAGTGTTCTTGTCAGCATCCCCCTGCATTATAAAATGTTGACCGAAATTACCTTCCAGCCGGAATCACTTCGCTGGGCGCTTTCCTCTGCCGCGGAACTCGATTCGGCGGTCGGTCGCTCTTTTTGTGACCAGACCGGTCTGGGGATTACGGAAATATTCGGCTCCACGGAAACCGGCGGCATCGCCTCGCGCCTGCGCACTGAAGAAAACAAATATTTCAGACCGTTTGACCGCGTCGAATGGAAAATCACCAGGAATCGACTGGCCATCCGCTCTGATTTCATATCACCGGAACTGCCGGTGGATGAAGAAGGTTTTTTTATCACCAGCGATCGGGTAAAAATATCGGCTGACGACGGTTTCGAACTGGCGGGACGGGCGGACCTGATCGTTAAAGTGGCCGGCAAGCGCGTGGACCTGAATGAAGTAAAAAACGCCATTACCAGCATTCCGAACGTCAAAGACGCCGCTGTTGTTTATGAAGCATCCGGCAACGGCAGGGGCGGCGAAATCCGCACCCTGGTGGCAGCCGATGTGGACAGCGGTGAAATAAGAAAATCCCTCCGGGGAAATCTGCAAAGCTATGCCGTTCCGCGCCGGATCAGGGTCGTCGATAAAATCCCCGTTTCTCCGGCCGGTAAACATGAAAATGCCGAGATCAGAAAACTCCTGGAGGAGTTCGAAAAACAAAATTGACGGCTTCGTAAAAAATTAAAGAAAAAGGGAAATGGCTGCGGCAATGGAAAAAATTCCTGCTTCGGACAGAAAACGCATCGTTCTGGTGCAGCCGCGGGGGTTCAACTGGTTCCCGGGCGCCCGGGATATGACGGATATCGCCAACCGCATGGTGCCCCAGGGAATTCTCTCCATCGCGGCCTATCTTATACATCAGGGCCACGAGGTTTTTGTTTACGACTGTCTCGGTCCGGGCGCCCCGCTGGACCTGGATGACCAGGTCAAAGCGATTCTGAACTTTAACCCCGGCATGGTCGGTTTTTCCGCCACTACCTCCTCCTTCCCCGACGCGGCCGAACTGGCCGGAAAGATCAAAGAGCGCGCTCCGAGTGTCGTGACCACGGGTGGCGGCGTGCATGTTTCAGCTCTGGGCGAAAATCTGCTTTCCATGTATCC
Organism: Desulfosudaceae bacterium; assembly: GCA_046483615.1. Classification (GTDB taxonomy): domain Bacteria; phylum Desulfobacterota; class Desulfobacteria; order Desulfobacterales; family Desulfosudaceae; genus CAYTQK01. The sequence continues at coordinate 2,424 of JAWOCW010000079.1, read as the reverse complement.
GGTCTTTGATTACTTCTGTCCCGGAGAAGGCGAAATCACCATGGCGGAACTGGCCGGGGGGCACCCCCCGGAAACAATCCCGGGGTTGATCCGATGGCAGGATTCCCGGGTCGTCACCAATCCCCCCCGCCCGCAGATAACCGAGCTCGACACACTGCCCTTCCCGGCCTACGACAGGCTGAAAGGCTTTCCCCGGCACTATCACCTGCCTCTTTTCAGCTATATCAACACCCCGGGAGCGACCATGATCACCTCCCGGGGGTGCGTCTACCAGTGCTCCTACTGTGACCGTTCCGTTTTTAAAAAAGGTTTCCGCTACAACTCCGCCCTTTATATCTACGAGCACCTGCGCCATCTCCGAACACGTTTCGGCGTCCGCCACGTCAATATCTACGACGACCTGTTCACGCTTGACCGGAAACGCGTCGTTGAACTCTGCGAGAAGCTGACCAGCCGTCCACTCGGCGTCCGGTTCAACTGCGCCGTCCGGGTTGGCCACACGGACGACGACCTGCTCCGCATGCTGAAGGAGGCGGGTTGCCTGATGGTCTCCCTGGGCATCGAATCGGCGGACCCGGAACTTCTGCAAATCCACAAATCAGGCGTATCGCTGGAGGAAGTCCGGGAAACAGTGGTCCGCATCCAGCAGGCCGGACTCCGGGCCAAGGGACTTTTCATGATGGGCCTGCCGGGGGAAACAGAAGAGTCCATTCGCAGAACTTCCGATTTTATCATGTCTCTCGGCCTGGACGACATGAACATGGCCAAGTTCACGCCCTTTCCCGGAGCGCCCCTGTGGTCGACCATCCGGGAAGCGGGCTCTTTCGACGAAAACTGGCGTCTGATGAACTGTCTGAATTTTACTTTTGTTCCCAAAGGGATTCCCTCGAAAGAAAGACTGGATTTTCTCTACAATGAACATGTCAAACGGTTTTATTCCGATCCCGAATGGCGCCGGAAATTCACCAAACGCCTGTGGCAGCACCGGAAAAGCCTGCTCTATTTTTTGCGCCACCTGCCTTCTTTCCTGGCGGCCCGGCGTCAATTCGAACCTACGGAAAATCGTGCCTCAAATTGAGGGGGGTATCCGGATCAAACACATACTGATTTTTATCCTGGTGCTGCTGGCATCCATAAAACCGGCGGCGGCGATTGAAGATAAAGAACCGCTCTGGGAAGCAGGTCTCGGCGCGGCCTGTTTATACCTGCCTGATTATCGGGGAGCCGACAGAAGCCGCCTCTACGTCCTGCCCTTTCCCTACTTCATCTACCGGGGCGATTTTCTGCGGGTGGATGAGGATCTTGTCTCCGGACGCCTTTTCGAAACGGACCGGGTCCTGCTGGATGTCAGTTTTTTCGGAAGCCTGCCCGTCGAGAGCGATGGGAATTCGGCCCGGCACGGTATGCCCGATCTCGATCCGACCTTCGAGGTCGGCCCGGCTCTGGACATAAGCCTTCTGAAAAATTATCGGGATCGCTATGAACTGTCTGTAAACCTGCCTGTCCGGGCGGTTTTCTCGACGGATTTCTCCTCCATCCGACACCGGGGCTGGTCCTTCAGTCCGCGGCTTAACTTCGAGGTCAGAGACATTATTGCCGATTCCGGCATTGATTTCGGCCTGTCCGCGGGACCGTTCTTCGCCGACGACGCCTATCATGATTATTACTACACCGTCAAACCCGCCTACCAGACACCGTCAAGACCGGCCTACGACGCCGGAAGCGGTTACAGCGGGTCAACACTCACCATGGGCCTGAAAAAAAGACTGAATTCAATTATCCTGCATGGTTTTATCAGCATGGACGCCCTTGGTGGCGCTGTCTTCGCGGACAGCCCTCTCGTGAAGACCAGGCACTCTTTTATGGGCGGTTTTACCATTACCTGGATTTTCTTTAAATCGGACGGGTAATCCGGACAACAGCGGTTTTTTACAAATTCATATTGTTTAATGGAGGCAGGACTTGAAAAAAATCAAAAAAAAACGGGGCCGCCGGGCGGCATTTTTTCTGGCCGCGATTCTGGCTGGTTGTCTTTCTTTGACGGGATGGGCGGACGACCTGAAAGACCTCAAGGATAAAGCAGAAGCCATCCACTCCATAGAGGCTGATTTCATTCAGGAAAAACACCTGGAAATCTTGAATGAGCCGCTGATTTCAGAAGGAAAGTTTTATTTTGCGGCACCGCGGTCACTCCGCTGGGAATACCAGAAACCGGTCAGAAGCATTTTACTGATGAATGATGAAAGCATTCACCGATATGCCGAAACAGACAGCGGTATGGCCGAAGGAAGTAGCCAGGGGCTGGAGGCAGTACGCGTCTTTCTTCAGGACATCAGCCGGTGGATGACAGGCGAATTTGATGCCAATCCGGAGGTAAAGGCGGAAGTAAAAAGCGACAATTTAATTCTGTTGCGACCAAAAAGC
>JAWOCW010000242.1:0-8136 GCA_046483615.1 Desulfosudaceae bacterium | reverse complement strand
TGACTGTTTCCGATCTGAGCGGCCGACTGGGGGAGGGAGAGTTCTCGGTCGAGGGCGGGCTGGCCTGGGATAATTTCGTCCCGGCCCGCCTTGACCTGGATATTACCGCCGAGGCCCTGCCGGTGCGAATACCGGACATGATGGAAATGCGCCTGGACGCCGGCCTTAAACTGGCCGGCACCCCGGAGGCCACCCTTCTTTCCGGAGAAATAATGCTGCTTGACGGGCTCTATTTCAGGGACGTCAACCTGAGCCTGGTGGAAAGAGCCGCTGATCTGGGCAAGCGCAAGCGCCGCGGCGCCTCCCGCCCGGAAAGGCGGCTGCCGGACTGGCCCTTTTTAGAAAATCTTTCCCTGGATATATCCCTGGGCCACCGCCAACCCTTTATAGTCGACAACAACCTGGCCCTGCTCAGCGTCCGACCGCAGTTGAACCTGGGCGGTACCGCCCGGAATCCGATAATCAGCGGGCGGGCGGAAATATCCGAAGGCCTGGTGGCTTATCGCGAGACCGAGTTTGAAGTCAAAAAAGGCGTGATCGATTTTGTTAACCCCTACCGGATAGAACCCGAGGTGGATATCCGGGCCGAATCCCGGGTACGGCAGTGGATTATTACCCTGGTTATTACCGGTACTCCGGAAAACCTTGATTTCCAGCTTTCCTCGAATCCGCCCGAGGAAGACGTGGATATCTTGTCCCTCCTGATGACCGGTAAAACCACCCGGGAAATGGGCGGATCAGCCGGGGACGGGACCAGTCCCGAGCAGATGCTGGCCGGCCTGCTGGCCGGCAGGCTTGAACAAAAGCTCGCCCGGGAGACCGGCCTTGACATCGTGGAAGTGGAATACCGCCAGAACGGTACCGAAGATGAGGATGATCAGGAGGTCCGGGTGACGGTGGGCAAGGAGTTGTCCAGAAGACTTACGGTCACCTACGGGATGGAGAGTCAGAACGGGGAAATGATTCGGCGGAGCACCGGCATTTACCGGCTGCTGGAGGATCTCTCGGTCAATGCCTACCAGGATACCGCCGGATCGTTCGGTGGGGAGATGCGTTATCGGCTGGAGTTCAGGTAAAAGTGCTTAAAATTATGCCAAACATATCTGTCGTTCGCTGGCACCTGCCGCTGATCTTGCTTCTGATCATGACCGCGGTCTCCCTGGCGCCGGCTTCAATAAAACAGCCGGTGGTGGCCGACATTCGGATTGAGATCGGGGCGGGAGCCGGTGATCGGAAGGAGCTGGAACAGATCGCCCGGCGCCTGATATATCTGCGAGAGGGAGCCCCTTTTTCAGAAAGCGCTTTTTCCGGGTCGGTGGCCGCTTTGAAGCGTTCCGGGCTGTTCAAGTCCATCGACATCCCCGACCCGGACTGGTCGGCCGACCGGATTGAACTTGTTTTCCGGCTGAAACCTTTTGCCCGCGTCAAGAAAATCCGTGTTCAGGGCGGTTTTCCGCTGCTGGAAAAGGAAATTCTGGGCGCCATGACCATGGCGGTGGGTGATGCTTGTGATGAAGAAAAAATTCCTCTGCAGGAGGAACGCGTCAAGGACCTGTTTCTGAAGCAGGGCTATCTGCGTCCGGAAGTGTCGGTCCGCCGCCAGGTCGACCCGGCCGACGGCCATTGCCTCCTGGAGGTGGATATTGACAAGGGGCCGTATTATCGGGTCGAATCCGCGCGGCTGCTTGGCAATGAACGGTTTTCGGATTTCCGGCTGAAACTACGGCTGTCGGTATGGTTTTCCTCGCTGCTGCCGGGCGGGGCCTCCCGCCTGGTGACCAGCCGGGTTAAAGAAGATTCGCGCGCCCTGCGGCAGTTTTATCGTGAAAAAGGGTATCCCGAAGCGGAGGTTGAAGCGGAGGTTGAAAAATATCCCGAGGCCGCAACGGCCCGGGTGATCTTCACGATTTCCGAAGGCCCCCGCTGCCGGGTGACTTTTGAAGGCAACCGGGAATTCTGGGACTATACCCTGAAAAAAGAGCTGGCTCTTTTCGAAGATAGCGGCAGCTTTGACCTGCGCCTGCGTAAAAGCGTGCGCAACCTGGAAAAGCGCTATCGGGCGGCCGGTTATCCGGAAGTCGAGATCAGGACCGAAGAATCCTGGGCCGGTCAGGCCGGCCGCTCGCCCCGAAACCTTGTTTTCGTGATCCGGGAGGGTCGGCGCTATCTGGTGGAATCGGTGAAATTGTCCGGTCTTGACGCCCTGGACGAAAAGACGGTCCGGGATGAGATGCTGACGGCCAGGCCGGGATTATTTCACCCGGGCAGCTACGTTCCCGAAGACCTGGACGGGGATATCCGGGCCATAAAAGCCCTGTACGAGGAAGCCGGATACCGGCAGGTCTCCCTGGAAAAAACCGTGGAGACCCGGCCCGCCTCTGACCGGGATGACCTGGTCGAAGTCTCGGTCCGGCTTGATATAGAGGAGGGGCCGCGGACCATGGTTGAAGATGTCTCGGTCCGCGGCGAGCTTCCCATCCCGGCGGACCTGGCCGGGCGGATCACGGCCATGTCCGCCGGGACGCCTTTCCGCCAAGACCTGGTCAGGGATGACCGGGACGCCCTGGCCGCGGCCGTCTCGGAACAGGGCTATCCTTATGTGACGGTCGAACCGGAGGTGGTTTTCAGCCAGGACGGTACCGGCGCCGACATAACCTATCTGGTTGACCCGGGGCCGGCTGTGCGGATGGGAGAGGTTTTCTTTACGGGTGATTTCAGAACCCGCCGCCGGATTCTGGAGCGGGAGGTCCAGCCCTCGCCGGGTGAGCCTTTTTCCCTTTCCAAAATACTTGAATCCCAGAGAAACATCCGGAGCATAGCGGCGATTGATACCGCCGGGTTCAAGATTTTCGGGCTGGAGCGACAGGCGGATCGGGTTGATATGCTGGCTGAGATCCAGGAGGGCAAGCCCTATTTCGTGGAGATGGCCGCCGGTTATGACACCCGCCGGTTGTTTTACCTCAACGCGGCGGCGGGTGACAGAAACCTGCTGGGCTTGAACAAGCAGTTACGCGCCGATCTGGAGTTGAGCCAGATCGGTCACCGGGCTTCGCTGGACTTGAACGAACCCCGGTTTTTCGGCAGCCGCGTCTCGTCCGGAACCACTCTATATGCCGAAGAGACCGAGGGGCTCAATCAGGATTTCGGCATCCGTTCGTACGGTGTTTCCCAGAGGTTTGCCAGGCCGCTGACCCGGCGGCTGAGCGGCAGCCTCAATTTCCGCTTCGAATCCCGGGATCAGTACCGGACCGATAATCAGCCCATCCCGGAGGAAGAGGTCGAGGAATATGACCGTCGGGCGGTGCTGACGGCTTCGCCCGGCCTGTCTTACAACAGCACCGATTCATACCTGATGCCCAGCCGGGGAATCCGGGTTCTGGTGACCATGGACGCCTCCCGGGGAATCGACAATTCCCTTGACGATTTTTTTAAATACCGTCTCAAAACCCAGTATTATTATTCCCCCTGGGATCGGCTTACCCTGGCCTTTCACGGCCGGTTCGGTTACATTGATCCCTATGGTTCCAATGAGCGCGTCGCCGAGGATCAGCTTTTTTTTTTAGGCGGCACGGCTGATGTCCGCGGTTTTCCGGAAAACAAGCTGCGGGTCGATGAAAATCGTGATCCGGTGGGAGGTCGGACCGTCATCCTGGGCAGCGCCGAAGCCCGGTTTGACCTGGGCCTGAACTTCGAAGCGGCCGTTTTCTACGATACCGGCGCCGTGCGTGACACCTTCACCGAGTCCGGATCGGATGATTTCAGAAAAACGGCCGGACTGGCCCTGCGCTACAAAACACCCATCGGCCCCATGGGCGGCATGTACGGCTGGAAGCTGGACCGCCGCTCCGGTGAAAGCGCCGGAGCCTTCCACTTTTCCATCGGCTATACTTTCTGAGCCGGCGGCGTCGGCCCGGAATAGTTGTCTGCCGGGGCGCTGATAATCAAGGCGCGCCAGGGTGTTATTTCTACCTTAATTGAGCGCGCTTATTCTTCGTTTTGCAGCCATTCCAGGTAAGCTTCCCATTCCACCGGCAGCCGCTGCTTTTTTTCGGTATTACAGGTTTTGCAGGCCGGTACCACGTTGCCTTTGGTGGTTTTGCCGCCCCGGGCCAGAGGCACGACATGGTCCATGGTCAACTGGTCCGGGGGAAACGGCCGGCCGCAGTAATAGCAGCGCCCCTTGTCGAGGCGGCGTTTCCACCACTGGCTTTGGCGCAGCTCCCGGGCCTTGTTCTTTTCCCGCTTGATATCATCCGGGTCGTTTATTCCGCCCCAGGGCGAGTCGGCCTCTTGTGGTGGTCGCGGTGGTCGTTTACCCATTTGTCGATTTCCCGGTTTAAGAGGTGGTAGTATTGCTCCGAGCCGCCCAGGCCGCGCCGGCCGAAATAGTAGTTGATCTCCAGCAGCAGGGGCGCGCTGTCGGGCTCCAGGCCGGCAAAAAGCAGGTCAAAGCCGGCCAGGTTGATGCCGGTTCGGCGGCAGAAGGTTTGCACGGCCGCCACGCCCCGTCGGCGCAGCTTTGGATGGGAAGTCCGGTCGATAAAGGCGTTGCCGGCCAGGTTGACGGCGAATTCGTCCGGATCGAGTCGCTTTTTCCAGTAGGCGATAACGGCGGTGTTGATGACGCAAACCCGCAGCACCTGGCCGCGGGTTTCGATATACTCCTGGATCACAAAACCTTTCTGACCGGTTGTTTCGGCCTGTTCCGCCTGTAGCAGGAGCCGCTCCAGCGTTTTTCGGTCATCGGCCCGAAATACTCCCCGGCCTTCGTCGCTCCAGTCAAACTTGAACACCAGGGGAAAAGAGATCCCGCCGGAGACGATGGGGTTGGCCGGGTCCTGACGAAAAGCGGCCGCGTCCGGATAAACAAAGCTGCGGGGATGGGGGGTGCCGGTTTCCCGGAAAAGCCGGATCTGACCGGTTTTGCCGGGATAGTCAAACCTGGTCCGTAAATCGGGAAACACGGCGCCGGCGTATTTCCGGGCGGCCTGAAAAAGATCCCGGCGACAGGCCTGGGGCAGGATCACCATGGAACTGTTTTTAATGGCGGCGAGGTCGTCTTCGGTCAGGGTCCGGCCGCCGGTATTGATGTACCTGTCTCCGGAATAGCAGGGGTGGAACGAGACGATCATTCGTAACCAAACTCCGATAACATGTTCGAATCCGAGCGCCATTTTTTCTGAACCCGGACAAACAACTCCAGGAAAACCCGGGCGCCGGTCAGTCGCTGGATGTCATGGCGGCTTTTTTCGCCGATGGTTTTCAGCATCCGGCCCTGTTTGCCGATGATGATGCCTTTCTGGGAATTTTTCTCGACGTGGATGGTGGCCTGGATATGGATGACCGCGCCGTCCTTTTTCACGTCAAAGGTGTCGATGTGAACGGCCGTGGAATAGGGGATTTCCTGGCCGGTAAGGCGGAATATCTTTTCCCGGATCATTTCCGAGGCCAGAAAACGTTCCGACACGTCGGTCAGCATGTCTTCGGGGAAGAGCGGCGGGCCCGGCGGCAGGAGTCGTTCCAGGAGGCCGGCCAGGATGTCCGTCTGATGGCCGTGTTTGGCGGAGATGGGAATGATTTCCGCGAAAGCATGAATTTTCTGCCAGCGGGCGATGAGGTCCAGCAGAGCCGGTTTTCGCACCAGGTCGATTTTGTTTAAGGCCAGTACCACCGGCTTGTTGAGCTCCTTGATCTGTTCCAGGGTCAGGGCTTCGCCGTCGGGGTGGGGCGGTCGGGAGGCGTCGATGAGCAGCAGGATAACATCCACGTCTGACAGGGCGGAAACGGCCGTTTTGACAATGCGGGTGTTGAGTTCTCCTTTGGCCTTGAAGATGCCGGGAGTATCCATCAGGATCAGCTGGGCCTCCGGCCGGTTGACAATGCCCATGATCCGGTTGCGGGTGGTCTGGGGCTTGCTGGAAGTGATGGATATTTTTTCTCCGGCCAGCAGATTGGTCAGGGTGGACTTGCCCGCGTTGGGCGGGCCGCAGACGGCCACGAAACCGGCCTGAAAGTCGTCGGGCAGATGGTTATTATTCATTGGAATCCTCAAAACCGGCCAGGTCGCTGATCTGGTCCAGGATGGTTTCGCGCCCGGTTTTAGTTTTGGCCGAAAAGAGCACCAGCAGCTCCGGTGCTACTCCCAGGCTTTGGGAAATGGCCCGCAGTTGTTTCTGCCGGTCGTTTTTTTTCAATTTATCGGCCTTGGTCAGGACAATCAGGCAGGGAGTCTGGTAGTGGGTCAGCCAATCCCGGATTTGGAACTCCTCTTCCCGGGGCATCCGCCTCAGATCTATCAGCAGGACCACCCCCCGCAACTGTTTCCTTCCGGCCAGGTAGGTCTCCACCATGGGGCCCCATTTTTTCTGCTCCTGACGGGAAACCCTGGCATAGCCGTAGCCGGGCAGATCCACCAGCAGCAGACGGTCGTTGACGGAGAAGAAGTTGATCAACCTGGTTTTGCCGGGGGTGGAGCTGGTTTTGACCAGGTTTTTCCGGTTGACCAGGCAGTTGATCAGGGAGGACTTGCCCACGTTGGAGCGGCCGGCAAAGGCTATTTCCGGCAGGTCCTCCTCCGGATACCGGGCCGGTTCCACCGCGCTGGTGACAAAATCCGCTGATTTGATAATGAATGTCATGACCGCTTTTTGTCCCGATTGTGCCAGATATTTCGCGTGTTGACGGCTTCGTGAAAAAGACTTCTTGCCTTATTCCGACGAGGGCCGGAAACCAGAATCATTTTATACTGGATTCCGGCGTTCGCCGGAATGACGGAATATGTGAAATATCCGGGTTAGCCCGGATATTTCACGAGTCGATTTGGGCGCAGCTGCAAGGCGGCCGATATGAAGCTGTAGTGATCTACCGCGAATATCGGCCAACGAAGCAGATGCGCCCAAGGCGACTCGCCCGAAGGGGGGATTTTTTTGATATAAAATTGCCTTTATTCCGCCATTTCCGAATGGCAATTTGTTGTAAAAAAATATTACATAATTTTGAAATGCTGAAATAAAACAGCATTTATCAAAAAAATTCATGAAATATCCGGGTTAAATCACTTTGTTCAGGGGATACTCGATAATGCCTTCGGCGCCGGCGGACAGCAGGTGGGGAATCAGGTCGCGGACGGCGCTGGAATCCACCACCGTCTCCACGGCAAACCAGTCGGACTGATACAGGGGCGAAACCGTGGGCGCGTTCAGGCTGGGCAACAGCTCCATGATTTTTTCCAGGCCGTCCTGGGAGATATTCATCTTCAGGCCGACCAGCTTTTCCCCGAGTAAAGCGCCTTTTAACAGGAGCGAGATCTGTTCCATTTTGGCCCGTTTGACCGGGTCCTGCCAGGCCGCGTGGTTGGCTATCAGCTGGGTGTGGGTTTGCATCAGTTCGTGGATGACCCGCAGCCGGTGGGCTTTGATGGTACTTTCCGTCTCGGTGATCTCAACGATGGCGTCGGCCAGGCCGGCTACCACCTTGGCTTCCGTGGCCCCCCAGGAAAATTCCACGTTGACGTTGATACCGCGTTCCTGAAAGAATTTTTCCGTAAATTTGACCAGCTCGGTGGAGATGGTCTTGCCTTCCAGGTCTTCCAGCTTTGTGATGGGCGAGTTGTCGGCCACCGCCAGGACCCAGCGGGCCGGCCGGGCGCTGACCTTGGAATAGACCAGGTCGGACACCACCCGCACGTCGGAATTGTTTTCGGCGGTCCAGTCCAGCCCGGTCAGGCCGGCGTCGATGGTGCCGTGTTCCACGTTGATGGACATCTCCTGGGCCCGGCACAGGGAACATTCGATTTCGTCGTCGTTAATTTCCGGAAAATAGCTCCGGCCGTTGACGTTGATCTTCCAGCCGGATCGTTTGAATAGTTCGATGGTGGCATCCTGCAGGCTGCCTTTGGGAATGCCGAATCTCAAGGGCTGGTTCATTTTTTATAGACCTCCGCCGGGTCAAAGACGCGCTCCTGGGTAATGACCGCGGACCCGTCTGCTTCGATTTTAGTGTAAAAACAGCTCCGGTAGCCTTTGTGGCAGGCGGCTCCGCCGAGCTGGTCGACCTTGATCACGACCGTGTCCCGGTCGCGGTCCACCCGGATTTCCCGGACTACCTGAACGTGGCCCGAGGATTCGCCCTTGACCC
>JAWOCW010000225.1:0-3333 GCA_046483615.1 Desulfosudaceae bacterium | reverse complement strand
TTCTTGTGGCGGGTCTGGTTGCCGTCAGCGGCTGCTCCTCCAAGATGACCGGCGAGGTCAAAGATGATTCCTCCCTGACCGGGGTCGGTGATGATCTGGGCAAAAGAAAAGGCGAATACACCGGCCCCAAGCTGCGGGTCGGGGTGGTCAATTTTCAGAACAAGACCTCTTCTAAAAATGTCGGCTTTGGTGAAGCCGCCGCTGACATCCTGGGCACCATCCTGCATAAAACAGGTCAGTTTATCATCATTCCCCAACAGGATATGAAGTCCATCCTGGACCAGCAATCCCTGGGCGCTTCCGGCGCCGTCGATCCCTCCACCGCCGCCAAGATGGGCAAGGTGATGGGCCTGAACGCCATTGTCACCGGCGCCATCACCGAATATTCGGAAGTGGAAGAAGGCCAGGACCTGCTGATTCATAAAGCCAAAAAACAGGTGGCCCGGGTAACGGTTGACTACCGCGTGGTGGACACCACCACCGGGGTGCAGTTGCTGGCCGATTCCGGCCGCGGCGTATATGAAAAATCCACTGGTGGATTTTTGGGCCTGGGCTCCAAGTCTTCCTACGACTCCGACCTTAAACAGGGCGCCCTGCGGGATGCCCTGCAAAAAGCCATGGTCAACATGTTGGAACAACTGGAATCCACTGAATGGCGCGGCCGTATCGCCCAGATCAAGGGCGATAACGTCTATGTCAACGCCGGTAAAAAGACCGGGTTAAACGTGGGCGATGTCCTGAAAGTTCAGGAACTGGGCGAAATGGTCCATGATCCCCAGACCAGGGAGGCCATAGGCCGGGCACCGGGCAACGTCAAAGGCGAACTGATGGTAACCGGGTTCTTCGGTAAAGACGGTTCCGTGGCCACAATACGTTCCGGCGGCGGCTTTAGACAAAATGACCTGGTTATGATGAAAAACTGATGACTTGTTGTTAAGCATATCAGCCCGGATATTTCATGACATATCCGGGTCAGACGCTATCTGACTGGCTGATTGCTTTTTTTAAAAATAAAAACAGAACCTGGTTCTTATGGGCCAGGTTTTGTTTATTAAGCCGGCCGGACAATCAGACTTGATCATCCGGCCTGAAAAAGACCACATGAAGAGACTTGTCCTTATCACCGGGGTAACGCTGATAATACTGGCGACGGCCGGATTTTTTCTGATGAACGGCTTGTCGTCCGGACCGTCGCAGCCCGAACCACCAGCAAAGTCCTCCCGGCCGGCCAGGGTGGAAACAATCACGGTTGCTCAAACCTCAATTTCCAGCCACCTGTCCCTGTCCGGTACTGTGGAGCCTTACCGCGTCGCCCGCCTGGCCTCTCCGGCCGAAGGACCGGTTCAGAATATCCGCGTCCGGGAAGGCGACCGGGTCAAGGCCGGCGACAACCTGCTTTCTATCGGTCGAAAACAGGGGACCGACGCCCTGATCGTGTCCCGGCGAGAGGATCTCAGAAAAGAAGAAAGCAACCTGCGCCGGGTCAGCCGGCTGGTGGACCGGAATTCCATGGCCGAAGAAGAGCTTGATCAGGCCCGGGCGGCCTTTGAAAGGGCCCGTTCCCAGTTGACCCAGGCGGAAGAATCCGCCGGAGACCATGCCATTAGCGCTCCCTGGAGCGGGGTCGTCGCCCGGGTGATTGTCAAGGAAGGAGAATTCGTGGCGCCGCGAACCGCCCTGCTGGAGATATACGATCCCGCCAGCCTGGTCATTCAGGCGGCAATCCCGGAAAGACACGCCGCCGGGATCAGGACCGGCCCGCGGGTTCAGGTCAGCTTGGACGCCTATCCGGGAGAGACCTTTCAGGGCGGCATTGAGAGGATTTACCCCTACCTGGAATCACGCTGGCGAACCCGCACGGTGGAGATCGCCCTGCTCGATCCGGTTGAACCGCTGCTGCCGGGCATGTTCGCCCGCCTGCGGGTGCCGCTGGAAAAAAAGGAAAAAACCCTGGTCGTGCCCGGAGAAGCAGTGATAGACACCCCGGAAGGCCCGGTGATTTATGTGGCCGAAAACGGCCGGGCGGTCAAACGCCCGGTTGAAACCGGGCTCGAGGAGAAAAACCGGGTTGAGATTGTCAGCGGCCTGCTGCCCGGAGACCGGGTCGTCGTGGCCGGCCATCAGAAGCTCCGACCCGGGGCCGCCCTCAGTATAGCCGGACCGGAAAATCCCGGCAACAAAAGCCCCGGAGCAACCGAATCGCCGGGACAGGCTGGAGACGGTGGTTCATGAGAATAACCGGCTATGCTGTTCAGCGCCGCCTGGCCACCAGCGCCATAGCAATCGCCCTGGTGGTGCTCAGTCTCTACGGTCTCTGGCGATTGCCGGTCGATTACCTGCCCGATGTAACCTATCCCCTGATCAAAATACAAATCCAGTGGACGGCAGCCACGCCCGAGGAAATCGAAACCGAAATTGCCGAACCGGTCGAACGCCTCATGTCCACGGTGGATCGGCTGGATTACCTGAACTCTTCTTCCAGGGAAGGCCTGTACTCCCTGGATATCCATTTTCAATACGGCGCCGACATCGATGTCGCCTTTCAGGACGTCCTGGCCGCCCTGACCCGGGCGGAACAGCGGCTGCCCGATGACATTGAAGCGCCTTACGTGTTCAAGGCTGATCCTTCCCAGCTGCCGGTAATGCAGATCACCATCAACTCCGACCGCTGGAACCAGGTGGAACTGAGGGATTGGGCTGACAACTGGCTGCAGGATCGAATCCTGTCCACCCGGGGCGTGGCCGGAACGGAAGTCATCGGCGGGCTTGAACGCGAGATCCGCGTCCAGCTCGATCCGGCCTCCCTGGAAAAGCACCGGATATCCCTGGACGAGGTGGTGCGACGGATCGCGGCTGAAAACGTGGAACTCACCGGCGGCCGGGTCACCGTCGGCCACCGGGAAATCATCGCCCGGACCATGGGAGAATATACCAGCCTGGAAGACATCCGGTCGGTCGTCATAGCCGGCGAAGGGCACCGCCAAATCTACCTGCGGGACATTGCCCTGGTCAGGGATGGCCACGAGGATGAGCGCCTCATCACCCGCTTTAACCGGGACGGCTGCGTCAAGATTTCGGTGCTCCAGGAAGCCGAGGCCAACACCGTCCAGACGGCCGAAAATGTCCGGCAATTTCTGACTGAATTACAACCTGACCTGCCGGAGGGGATTCAACTCGACTATGTTGAAGACCAGGCGATCTACGTCAAACAGGCCCTGGCCGGGGTGCGCAACGCCGCCCTGGCGGCGGCCGTGCTGCTGATAGTGGTGGTATACCTGTTTTTGGGCAGCTTCCGGCAGGTACTGATCATGATCATCGCCCTGCCCCTGACCC
>JAWOCW010000087.1:0-6614 GCA_046483615.1 Desulfosudaceae bacterium | reverse complement strand
CAGAACCCCGGTCTTTTTTAATTTGTACAGGTAGCCACAGACCACCAGGGTCACCCCCATGCCGATGACTACCCCGGCCAGGCCGCTGCCGCTGTCCAGCCGGACGGCCGCTCCGCCGAAAACAAAGTGTCCCGCCATATTCCCCAGGTTGGCCAGAAAAGTTCCGCCAAAAACATAAAAAGCGTAGCGATGCAGTTTAAACAGCAGAATGCTGCCGACCAGGTTGGCGGCCGGGAGAAGACCGCCCAGGCTCCAGGCCAGGGCGGCTCGTCTGAGCGCGGCCAGTTCTTCAGGATGAATGGTGGCCGGCGCGTTAAGCAGACCTATCAGGGAGAGCAACCCGGCCATGCCGCTGAAACCGTAGAACAGGACGATGAGCCAGACCCAGAAAGGACGCCGGCTGGAAAATCGCGGCAGGATTGTCATGGAAAACCCGTCATTGGATATGGTTTGACGCTTCGGTAAAAGTGACGCCGGTCGGCGGGCTTCAACCCGCCGACCGGCGTCACCGGCATACTACTTAACACCGCCGCTTTGCAGCACCTGCTGGGCGGTTTCCAGAACATGTTCCGGGAAACCGATCAGCGAATAGGTGCCCCAGAAAGCGACCACCCAGACGACTACCATGCACAGCACCCAGAGCAGAAAGCCGTACTTGATAAAATCAATGGGCGCGATGGCTTTTTCGCCGGTGTCCGGATAGGTGCCCAGGCCGTAAACAATGGCGTTGTTGGGCGTGCCGACAATCAGGAAATGGGCGAAGGAAGTGGCAAAGGCCACGGCCAGGCCCGAAGCCCAGGGTTCACCGGCCACGCCGCTCATGATACCCATGGGAATGACGATGGGGCCGAGCAGGGCGGTTGTGCCGGCGTCCGACATGAAGTTGGTCATCAGGCCGGAAAAGGAAGAGAGGCCGACCCAGAGGCCGAAGCCCTGGCTCATGCCGGCGTAACTCATCACTTCCATGACGCTCTGGGCCAGCCACAGGGCCGCGCCGCTTTCCTTGAGCAGGGCGCCCAGGGTCAGTGCCCCGCAGTACATGAACCAGGCGTCCCAGGAAATCCCGTTCAGAATTTTATGCCAGTCGGTCGTTCTGAAAATTACCGGGATCAGCAGCGCCAGCAGGGCGGGACCGCCCAGACCCAGATCGTGGCCGAAAATCCACAAAAGCAGAATCAGGATCAGCATGGCAAAGGTAACATATTCCCGGTACTGCATTTTGCCCATCTTCCGGGTTTCCTCGTTGATGGCTTTCAAACCCGGGGTTAAGTTTTTGTTTTTGATCTTTTTGGAAAAAAACAAGATCATGTAAGACGCTACCACGATTCCCAGCACCGGCACCATGGGAAAGCCGTATTTCATCCAGGTGAAGAAATCCATGGAAACGCCGTATTCACTCCAGAAACCCATCATGATGACGTTCCGTCCGCCGGCCGCCGGCGAACCCACCCCGCCCACGTTCAGGGCGAAGCACAGGGTGAAGAGGAGAAATTTGGCCAGGTGAGGGTCATGCTCGGTTTGGCCGGCCGGGCTGTTGGCGGTGACCACGCCGAAATAGACCGCCATCATGACCGGCGTCATGAAAGCGCACATGGCATGCGCCGAAATAAAAGATCCGATAATGGCCATGCTCAGGCAGAGCACGAAAATCGGGATGTAAAATCCCCTGGTCCAGCCCAGGATCCAGGTGGCCAGGCGTTTATGCAGGCCGACATCAATGACTGCCACGCCCATGGCCAGCACTCCCAGCAGAAACAGGGGGGCGTCTCCGGCAAAGGTTTGTCCAATCATGTTTTTGGGAAGCAGGTTCAGAAAATAGGCCAGGATCGGCATGAGGATGCCGGTCAAACCTATGGGAATGGCTTCGGTGGCGAAAAAGATGATGGCCATGGGAATGATCCCCAGCACCAGCATGGTTTTGCCGGCGGCATCGGTGACATCATCGGCCACTTCCCACGCGATCATCTGGTCGGCAAAGCCGTTTTCAGAAATAACGGTAACAATGCTGTCCGGGGTGGGCAGAATAAAACCGACAATTAAAAAAATTCCGATACCGACGCATAACCACAATACTTTGTTGGCCAGCAGGCCGCCTTCTCCTTCCTTCTGGTCCGTCTCGTGTCCATGACTCATAGATTAACTCCTTTATTCCAAGTATTTTTTTTCAGGTCTATGCGGAGCAGGGGAGGGGGTTAAGGCGAGCCATATGCCGATTAAGTCAGCCCCGATCTGCTCGCAGGGTATTTGATACCGATCTTCATCAAAAAAATGTGGGGTTTGGGTAAGCTTATAAAGAATTAATTTTATCGCATATCGTCTGGAAAACATCCACCAGCCGCAGGATGCCGTTAATCTTTCTTTGATTATTGATGACCAGCAGGGAGTGATGATTGCCCATGACCAGTTGATGGGTAGCCAGCCGCATGGAATCGCTTTCCCGGATAAACTCACCTTCCACCGGGATGTACATGCAGTCCTTGACCTTCATGGCGGCGGCTTTTTTGCAGAGGTTGGCAAAGGATTGGGTGAACAGGGCCTCTTTTTCCAGCATTGATTGCAGAAACCTGAGATTCAGGCCGCTGGTGGCGATCCGTCCCAGGGTGCCGGTATCGGTGATGCCGGAATATTTTGGCTCCAGGGCTTTGAGCACGTCCAGTTGACTCAATTTGCCGATGATCTGGCCGTGCCGGTCATCGTAGACCAGCAGCGCCCGATGTTTGTAACTGGCCTGGTTGTTGAGGGCAAATTCGGCCTGAGCTTTTTTCAGCTCCATCATGGCCTCTTTCAAGGTCGCCTCGCTGGCAACCGTGGCATATTCTTCCAGGGGAATCATAAGGTCTTTGACAGTCATGTTATCCATAAATCAAAAGGCCTCCTTAATAAGTTTTATTTATTTGCTTACACAAAGCAAAAAGTTTCATTCGGTTTTGATCAAATGTCAATAGAATTTGGATTTTTTCAGGTTGGTCCGCCTGGCAGGCTGAGCAGGCGCCGGGAATATTACCGGAAATATTCCCGGGAATATTATTTGACAACCGGCCGGGGTTGCGGCTATGGTGTTTATTTTGAGTTATATCTCAATATGGAACTTTACAAAGCCCTTGAAAACTGGAAGGAGAATTATCATGCGGGTTACTGAGTTGTACAATGGAAAAGGCCAGCCGGTTGTATCGCTGGAGTTTTTCCCGCCGCGGGATGAAAAGGCGGCGGCAAAGTTTGACACCGTGGTGGACGCCCTGGCAACGGCTTCACCTGATTATGTTTCGGTGACTTTTGGAGCCGGCGGATCTACCCGGGACGGCTCCTACCAGACCGTCAAACGACTGATCTCTGAAAAGAATCTGCCGGTTGTGGCTTATATCGCGGGGTATGGCCTGGGTCCGGATGAGATCACCGAGGTGCTGGACAAGTACCAGGCCCTGGGAGTGGAAACCATTTTCGTGATTCGCGGGGACATGCCCCGTGACGCCGATTTTACGCCCCATCCCGAAACATTCAAGCATGCTTCGGAAATGATCGCCTTTATCCGGGAAAGATATGATTTTACCCTGGGATGCGCCGGTTATCCCGAGGGTCATCTCGAAGCCCCCAGCCTGGATGATGATATCGGGTTTTTAAAACAAAAAGTCGATAACGGGGCCGAGTACGTGGTGGCCCAGTATTTTTACGACAATGCCTTTTTTTACGAGTACGTGGAAAAATGCCGGGCCGCCGGCGTGAACGTTCCGATTATCCCGGGCATCATGCCGATTTACACCGTCAAGATGACCCGCAACCTGTCCCGTATCTGTGGTTCGTCCCTGGGGGAATCACTGGAAAAGGAGCTGGACCGCCTGGCCGAAGCTGACAAGGAGGAGGTGCTTGATTTCGGCATCGATTTTGCCACGGAACAATGCCGCGGCCTGCTTGACTACGGCGTGCCCGGGCTCCATTTTTACACCATGGATCGCAGTAAATCCATCCTGGAAATTATCAACCGCCTGCGCCGGGAAGGATTGCTTTAGCCCGGATATTTCATGAATTTTTTTGAAAATAATTACTTTATTGCATTATTCCAATTATTTATATTGCATTAAGCAGTCATTACAAAATTACAAATTGTCATTTTTGATTTGCGGATAAAGGCAATTTTATATCAAAAAAATTCATGAAATATCCGGGTTAGCCCGGTTTTGGGAATGATGGTCGTTGCCGTGTCGGTCTGGTGGCGAGGGCGGCAAGACCCCATTTTTCAGGAGGCCGTGTCCGGTTGGAGCCAGTCGCCCTCGCGAAAGGAGTCCCGGACAGCGGTCAGGCGTTTTTTTAAATTCTCGTATTCCAGCTTTTTCCCCAGCAGCCACTCCAGGTGTTGCATCTGGCCTTCGGCGCTGAATTCCGGATCAAAATAATAAAATTCAAGGGCGCCGTTCTTTTGCCGGGCCCGTGATTTGCAGATGGCGCATTCCAGGTCCCCGTCGGGATGGGGGCGAAACAGGTCTGACAGGCAGCGGGGACATTGACCGGGTCCGGCGGTTTTGTCTTCACTGCCGCCATTTTTTAAAAGGTCGGCCAGGTGGTTGACCTTGTCCTTAAAATTATCCGCCAGGGCGGCTTCACCGGGATGGGTTCCCACAAAGCTGTCCGCGCCGACTACCCGCAAACCCAGCGAGGCGGTTTGAACGCAGAGGGCGGTCTGGGCCAGGCCGTTGTATTTTTCCAGGCCCAGGGTGAGAATGACGCCGGTGGGAATGCCGGCAAAATCTTGAAAATAGGAGGCTGCCTGGAGTACCCGGTCAGACAGGAGTTTGACCACTCCTACCGGCCCGAGAGCGTAATTGGGCGCGGCCATGATAACGGCGTCAGCCTGCCGGATATGCTCCAGCAGCCAGACCACGTCATCCTCGATCAGGCATTGTTTGTCCGGGATGAGACAGGCGTAACATCCCCGGCATGGCTTGATGGATAGTCGCGGCAGTCTTACCAGCGACAACTCCCACTCTTCACCCATGGCCCTGGCCACGGCCTTGGCAACAATTTCCGAATTACCCCGCTTGCGATAAGAGCCGATCAGTCCCAGAATTTTTTTGGCCATGGTAGATTCCTTATACAAAATAAAATAGAGAATTAATCAGTTTTTGAGGTTGATGGTGGTGTTTCTGCCGCGTTCCCTTCCGGCTGGCTGGCTATGTGAATGGTCTGGGTGGGAAAGGCAAAGCCGATATCGTCAGCCTCAAAGGATTCAAACAGGGCCATGTTGATCTTTTGCTGGATATCCATGTACTTGGCATAATCCGGACTCAGAACGTAATAAATCACCTCGAATTCCAGGGAGCTGTCCCCGAATTTTTTGAAGTGAGCCCGGTCAAATCGGGTTTCCTCGATATTTTCGATGATTTCTCGGACTGTGTCCGGGATCTGCTGGAGCTTACCGGCGGGAGTGCTGTACAAGACGCCAAAGCTGAAGCCGATCCGCCGTTCTTCGAAGTTGGCGAAGTTGCGGATGCGGCTCTGAAGCAGGTCGTTGTTGCTGAATATGAGCAGCTCGCCGCTCAGGCTCCGGACGCGGGTGGTTTTGAGGCCGATTTTTTCCACCGTGCCCAGATCGTCGCCCACGATGATGAAGTCACCCGCCTGAAAGGGTTTGTCGAGCAGGATGGACAGGGAGGCGAACAGGTCGCCCAGGATATTCTGGGTGGCCAGGCCGATGGCGATACCCAGCACGCCCAGGCTGGCGATCAGGGTGGTGACGTTGACCCCGACGTTTTCAAGAATCACCAGCAGGACAAACGCCCAGAGGACAGCCCGGCCGATCAGGTTCATGACGATAAAACCAGAGTCGGTGGCCGGTTTTTCCGCCGGTATCTTCAGGTAACGTTTCAGGGTGGTGGTGATCAAAAAGCTGAGCCAGACACCGACTTGGAACACCACGGCTATAAAGGCTGCTTTTTTGACCACGGCTTCCACTCCGCCGGAAAGTTCCAGCAGCAGTGAAGCGGGGTAAAGCGTTGCCAGAACCAGGAGGTAGGGCCTGGTCCGGCCGATAATTTCAGAAAACAGGAGGAAAATTTTTCCCGGCTCCTTTTTTTTTACGCCTTGGGCGTGGCGGGCCAGTAAACCGCGGCCCAGCATGATCAGGCCGGTTATGACCGCCATCATCAGCAGCGCCAGAAGCCATTGCTCGATAGAATTACCCAGTATCTCACGGTTTATGAACTGCATCTTGCCTCCTTTTGTGTCAGCAGCAAAAAAGGGTGGCTTCGTAAAAAATACTTACCTCGTCATTCCGGCAAACGCCGGAATCCAGGACTATTTGATATTACTGGTCCCCGGCCTGGTCGTCATCCCGGACTCCGATCGGGACGGGGTGACGAAATATGGTAAATATCGACTTTTTGCGAAACCGTCAAAAATGATGGCATTATTTGTAGGATAAACCGTCTTCCCTGTCAATAATATGATGCCTTGCCTGATACCTTGATAAAAAGCCGGGGCCTTGATAAAAGGTCGGAAATGAGATGACGGCATAAGTTGAATTTGATAGTTCACGGTCACGTTTTACCCGGATTTTTCACGAGTCGATTCAGGCGCGGCCGCGAGTCCCGCCCCGGCGGGACCGAAGGGCGAACCTTTATTCC